>CAYFRC010000167.1:0-3488 GCA_964345325.1 uncultured Oscillospiraceae bacterium | reverse complement strand
GCAGAAGGTCTTTGCGCTTGGCGTAAAACTCCTTTTCGAGATACGCCCGCGCCTCCGCTACGGAGCGGTCAAACGCTTCGCTGTGCGGCTCCCGCAGATCGAGCAAGTCCAGCGCGCGCGAGAGAATCTCCAGCGTGACCTCGCGCTCCCTGTCCTCCGCCCGCATGAGCATTACTGCCTCATACGGCACGGAGATGTCGTACACGAGCCGGTTCAGGTTCTCGTTGATGTCGTTGAGCGAGATTTCAAGGATCGGCGGGCGCTGCCCCGGCATGCGCTCCGCCGCGTAGGCGTTCAGCACGACGCGATAGGTTTCGCCGGGCTTTGCGGCTTCCTGCAGCGTCATATCGGTGTGCTTCGTATCGAACGCCTGCTCGACTTTGCCGTTCACGCGGACGACGAACTGCGCGCTTGTCGCTTCCCACCCCGCTTCCATGCCGGTGCGGATGGAAAGCAGCACCCTGCCCTTGTAGCCTTCGGGAACGACCGCGTCGAACCGAAAATCCCACCACAGGGTCGTACTTCCCCACTCCGAACCGTTTTGGAACGGCTCGAATTTGTCCGTGCCCTTTTCGGCGACCGTGATGCCCGAAATGGGGGTCGATGCGCGTACCGTGAGCGATTTCAGCTCTTTGAGCAGCCGCCCGATGCGCGCGTCCAACTGATGCATAATCATGGATGTTCCTCCTTTATCAAATCCGCTTGTATGCGGGGTAACCCGATGGCAATTGCCGCGTTACGGCGGTTCCGTCATATCCACGTGCAGATTTTTTGATAGTATACACAATACCGCCTGCGCGACGGGCTTTCCCGTGATACGCGGGAGCGCCTTTTGGTATATGGCAAGCTGCGGCCGATACCGCTCTTTGAGCAGCTCCAAATCGTCCGCCCTGTCGGTCTTATAGTCGATGAGTACCCATTTTCCGCCTTCCAGGAAGCAGCAGTCGATCACGCCCTGCACCAAGAGGCGCGCGTCCGAATCCATGTGGAGCGCCTCGCGCGCCGTCATGGACAAATTGAACGACCATTCGCGCCGTACCTCCTGCGCGCGCAGGAGCCGCGGCCCCATCTCCCCCTCGAAGAACCGCGCGACCTGCGCGGTATCGATATCGGCGTAGAGCCTGCCGTCTGCAAGCATCGCGTCCGCCTGCGCGCGGATTTCCCTCCGCAGATCGCCACCGGAAAGGGGTCTGATTCTGTCCAGATCGAGGCAGGACAGGAGCGCGTGGATGAGCGTTCCCCGCTGCGCGCCCGTCATGGTTTGACCGGTCAGGAACAGCGGCTTTTCCGCCATCTCCGGGATCGCGTCCGCGCCCGTGATCTCGCGGGACGCGCCCGTCGCCGTGAGCTTGAGCGGCAGCGTCCATTCGCCCTCGTGCGGATAGCGGAATGCGAAGGATGCCTCGAAATACGCATCTTTTTCCGTGGGCGGGCTTTCGAGCCACTCCGTGAGGATCGCGTTTTCGTCCCTCGATGCGCCCCGTATGTCCTCCGTGGCGGTGCCGCTCGACAGGATTGCGATGTCTTCCCCCTCCCTGACGACGGGGAGGAGCGCCTCGAGCCACGTGCGCGGCCTTGCGTGAACCTCCGCCGGAAGCTCCTTTTTGGGCGCTTCGGCAAGGAGAATCAGCCGATCCTGCGCGCGCGTCAGCATGACGTAGAGCACGCGCATTTCCTCGTTCCTGTCCTGCCGCGCCTTTTTCGCGCGGATCGCCGCTTGCGCGGGCACGGAGCGGATGCTGTCTAACTCCGCATCGTAAAACGCCATGCCGATGCCCAAATCCCTGTCCGTCCAAAGGTCGGTTATGCTTTGCTTTCTTCCCCTGTATTCGAGCGCGATGCACAACACGATGGGGAATTCCAGCCCCTTGCTCTTGTGCGCGGTCATAAGCCGCACAACGTCGTCGCCCTCGCCCAACAGGTGCGCCGCGACGCTGTCCTCCGAGGCGGCGGAGACGTGGCGGATGTACTCCAAAAAGTCTATGAGCCCGTCGGCGTGCTCCCTGTCGCGCCGATAGGCGAGGGAACAGAGCGAATCCAGATTCGATTGCCTGCTGTCCCCGTCGGGCATCGCGCCGACGTAGGCATAGTAGCCCGTTTCGTGCAGGCACGCATAGAGCAGCCGCTCGCGGCTGCCGCGCGCGGAGAGCTCCGTGAGGTGCGAAAGCAGTTCCTCCGCCTCGCGCAGGCGGTTTCCGAGCGCGCCGCCCATCTCCATCGCGCAGAGCATCGCGTCGCGAAACATGCCGTCCTTTTTGCAGAGGCGAATTTCGGCGAGCTCCGCGTCCGTAAAGCCGAAGATCGGCGAGCGAAGCACGGTCAAAAGCTCCATGTCGCGCCGCCTGTTGACGAGAAGCGTCAACAGCGACAGCACCACCGTCACCTCCGCCGCCTCCCAATAGCCGCTGTCCACGTCCGCATAGCAGGGGATGCCCGCATCCGCAAGAACCCGCTCCACGTCCGTAATGGTATTTCGCGTGCGCGCGAGGATCGCGAAATCGCGCCACGAAATGGGGCGCATCTCCTTTTTCTTGGGGTCGTATATGCTCTTGCCGTACAGCGAGCGGATTTTCTCCGCCGCCGCCCTGCCCTGCGCGATTTTGGATTTCGGCGACGGCTCGTCGTCATCTGCCGCATCGTCGCCCGTAGGAATCAGCAGCATTTCGACCAAGGGGTCGTCCTGCGCGAAGGTGCCGCCTTTTACGAGCCGCGCGTCCTCGTCGTAATCGATCTCCGCGCTACCGCCCGTCATCACGCGGGAGAACACGCGGTTCACGAACTCCAAAATCGCGCCGCGCGAGCGGAAATTTTGCTTCAGCGCGACCATCTCGCCGCCGTCGTGCGCCCTGTACGCCGCGTATTTTTCGAGGAACAGCTCGGGGTCTGCCTGACGGAAGCGGTATATGCTCTGCTTCACGTCGCCCACCATGAAAAGGCCGTTTCGCCGCGATACGCGGCGGATGATTGCCTCCTGCACGTCGGACACGTCCTGGTATTCGTCCACGAACACGTGCGTGAATTTGTTCCGCTCGTGCTCGGCAATGGCGTCGTTTTTGAGGATTTTGAGCGCGCACTGTTCGAGGTCGGAATAGGTCAATATGCGCCGCGCGCGCTTGAGCGCGAACAGGTTTTGCATGTACATCACGACGATGTCCCGCAGCGCGGCGAGCGCATCCGCCATGTCGCGCACGTCCGCCATGCCCGCATCAAACGGAATGAGGAATGTCGCCGCCTCTTTTACGCGGGCTTTGAGATCGTCCCGCAGCACGCCATATGCCGTTTCCGCATCCGTCTTGTCTTTGAGTACGGGCGCGCGCGCGAAGCGATAGCCCGCAAGCGCCTCTTGCAGAGCATTGTATTCCGCGTCGTCAACGCGCAAAAGCTGCCGCGCGTCGCCCGCCGCGCAGGCGATGTAGCGCTCGGCATGTTGTTCGCAATACGCTATGAGCGACTGCGCGAATTCCCTAGCGTCATCGAGCGCCTCCCGC
>CAYFRC010000166.1:0-4538 GCA_964345325.1 uncultured Oscillospiraceae bacterium | reverse complement strand
TCCTTGCGCATCCCCGGCTCCCCGACGGTGGCGTTCCACAAGAAGCACTACGGCGACAAGTCGTATTTCGATTTCCAGAAGGATTTCGAGGAACAGAATAAAGACCTGGATGTCGACACGTGGGCAAAGCTCATTCAGGATGCCGGCGCGAAGTACTGCGTGCTCGTCACGAAGCACCACGACGGCTATACGCTCTGGCCTACGGATACGCCCAACCCGTTCCATGCGGAATACTACTCCAAGCGCGACTTTGTGGGCGAACTGACGAACGCGATCCGCACGCGCGGCATGAAGATGGGAATGTACTATTCCGGCGTGTTCGACTGGACGTTTAAGACGAACCGCCCCATCGACAGTATGCGCGGCTTCCTTGAGCATCAGGATATGCCGGAGGGATACACCGAATACTCTCTGAAGCACCTGAGGGAATTGATCGACAAGTATCAGCCCTCCATCCTCTGGAACGACATCGCCTTTCCCTACGGATATAACCTCAACGAGCTTTTCGCGTACTACTACAACACCGTGGAGGACGGCGTGCTCAACGACCGCTGGAATCAGCTGAAGGTGCCGCGCACGGAAGAAGAATGGGCGGAGCTCGAGAAAAAGTCGGAGGAGAGCTTGCACGGCGCGCTCGCAAACAATACCACCCACTACGACTATACCACGCCCGAATACGCAATCTATCCCGATGTCAAGCCCTACAAGTGGGAGACGACGCGCGGCATCGGCAGGAGCTTCGGCTTCAACCGTACGGAGTGCGGCGTGGACTACCTCACCGGAAAGGACATCATCCACATGCTCGCGCGCGTCGTGAGCCGCAACGGTAACATGCTGCTCAACATCGGCCCCCGCGCGGACGGCACATTGCCCTTTGAGCAGGTGAAGCCGCTCCTCGAGATCGGCGCATGGCTCAAGGTCAACGGCGAGGCCATTTACGGCACGCGCCCCCACACCGTGCCCGAGACAAAGGATTGCTGCGGAGAGAGCGTATGCTTCACCAAGAAAGAATACGCGCTGTACGCCATCGCGCTGCGCGATTGTCTCCCGCCGCGCTATGCGATCAAGAACTGCGCGATTGCCGATTCCGCAAAGATCGAGCTCTTGGGGGTAGGATGCATCCCGTGGCATCGTGAGGGCGAGGATATCGCGCTCGATATCCCCGAGAACATCCCCGCTGCACCCGCATATGCCTTCAGGATCGCGTAATATCATCGACAAAAAGCGGAGCCGCCCATTTTTCGAGGCGGCTCCGCGCTTTCTATTTTCGAGCATTATCCGAACAGGGTGATGATGCCGAGCGTCGCGAGCAGCATGATTGTGCATGCGGCGAGGTTTCCCAAAATGACGACGGGGATCGCGTGTTTCGGATTCATCTCCAGGAGTACGGCGATCGCGCTGCCCGTCCAAACGCCGGTGCCCGGCAGCGGCACCGCGATGAACACGAACAGTCCGAAGAGTCCCTTCGCGTCCAAGCCCTTTGCTTTTTTCAGGGAACGGTTGTGTACCCAGTACGCAAATTTGTGCAGGAACGACACGGTCTTTTCGTACAGCTTTCGCCGAAGCGGCGTCTTTTGCCAGAACGCGCCCTCGGGCTGCGCGGGAAGCGCATAGAGCCACTGCAAAATTGGCTTTAGCAGCAGAAACACGAAGATCAGCGGGATCGTCGAAAAGACGAATGCCAGAATGAACGTGAACGGGACGGGCATGCCGCTCGCAATGCCGGCGGATAGCGCATACCTGCCCTCAAACCAAGGCACCATGCTGAGAAGGGCGATGCCGATCGTCTTCCAGATTCCGACTTTAGATAAAAAACCCATTGCGTGCACCTCGTTACATATTCATCTGCCGCGATACCCATGCCTGCGGCGCGTCGTATTTCAGCGTATACGTCGAGGAAAACCCGTCGTTCCCTTCGAGACGCAGCGTCATCCTGTCGACACCCCTGATAGCGGGGAGGCGGAAATTGACGCTCGGGAGGATGCGGTTTTCGTTCTCGCGCGCGCTCGCGTCGCATTCGAGCAGGAGGTATTCGGCGTCTCCGATTTCAAGCGTAACCCAGACGGGCGTTTTTACGCTTTCGGGGGAATCGTTCAAAAGCCATATCTGCGCCGTAAAGAGATCGCCCGCTTTCCAGTCAAAGCGTGGGATTCGCGCTGAAAGCAGCGCGCCGCGCAGGGAATCCCGCACCGCGAAATACGCCTTTTTCGGAATGTCGGGGTAGGCGATCAGGCTGTTGTTCACCGCGCATTTCCACGGCTCGCACCAGCACCAGTTGATCGTCATGCCGCATATCGGCTTCTGCCTGCGCCCCTCTTCAAAAATCGCCTTATAACCCTCGCACTGCAGCCACTGCGACCATTGCACGACCTCTTCGAGGCTCTCGCACCTGCAGCCATAGCGCCTGAGCACGTCCATGCACAGCCAGCGCTCCTTGCCCCATGCATTGAAGGCGTGGTGCGCCTCCCACGCGCCGCCCGGGGCGATCGGGAACCATTCGTCCTCTGGGATAAAGGTTTTGATGTAGTCCGCATCGGGCGTTCCGGGTACGCCGAATTCCGTGTAGGCGACGTTCTGACTTTTTTGAAAGAGCTGGAACACGTCCATCTGCGCGTCGTCGTCGTAGAAGGTGTAGCCGCCGTGCCCCATGCCGCACAGGGGCGAGGTCATGAGGAAGGGCTTGTCGCGGTCGTGTTCGTAGCAGAGCTTGTTGAGCAGCCGAAGCGCGAGCGACTGGTCCGTCATCAATGACCAGTTGTTAAACAGCTCGTTTCCGCCGCACCACAGGCACACGCAGGCGTGCCGCCTGAACCGCAGCAGAATGGACGTTGCCTCCTGCTCGAGGACGGCGAGATACTGCGGCGTACCCTCGTAATTGTTGCAGGCGAGCGGAAATTCCACCCACACCATGATGCCCTCTTTGTCGCACGTCTCGTAAAACGCCCGCTTGCTCACGCCGCTTCCGCCCCAGCAGCGGAAGATATTCATGTTCGCACCCTTGGCGAGCCGCACCAGCTTCTCATAGGTTTCCCGCGTGATCGTGCCGTTGAAGATTTCGGGGTTCACCCAGTTGCTTCCCTTGGCGAATATGCGCCTGCCGTTGAGTTCGATCGTCGCGGGCGCGGCGCTGCGCGACTTCGGAAACGCCACGGGCTCGGTCCACGTGCCTTCCCCCATCACGAGGCGCACCCTGCGGAAGCCGATAAAGCCCTCTTTTTCATCGCCCTCGCTCTTTGCGACATATCTGTACAGGTTCGCGTCCCCTTGGCCGTTACACCACCAGAGCATCGGCTTTTCCACGCGGATGGTTTTTCCCTGCCCGACGAGGTTTTCCATCGGGTCGTAGAGCGAAACTTGCACTTCGCGGTCGCAGTCGACATTGAATACGACGTCCGCATGGGAATAATCCTCCGCGAGCGTATAGCGTGCCTCACAGTCGCGGATGAAGAAGGCGTCCCGCGCCTCCAGATAGGTCTCGTCCCACAATCCGCTTGTCAACAGGCGCGGGTGCCAGTCCCATTCGTAGCCGACGGGCGGCTTTGCGGATTGATCCGCCTGCTGCCTGTCCTCGTGCGGCGCATCCGCCCGCTTCGGGTGCGGATGGATGCGCACGGACAGAAGATCGCCGCGATGCAGTTTGTCCGTCACGTCGAGCGATACGGGCGTAAACATGCCCTCCTGCGAAAAGACGATTTCATTGTTGATGAGGATATCTAAAATATAATCGATGCCCTGGCTCACGAAAAAGAGGCTCTGGCCGGGCTCGAGGGCAAAATCCGCCCTCGCCTCGTACCGCCAGAAATCGCCCTCCAAGGGCTTGTACCGCTGAAAGTTCATCCCGTGGGATACGTCGCCGAAATCGTTTGCCTTTGCATAATCGTTTTGGATATTGCCCGGAACCGTCGCCTGAAAGCGGGCCCCGTCCGTCTCGCGGATGCCCTGCCATACTTGCTCAAAGCGCATATATGTCTATCCTTTCGTTTTCAAAATTCCGCCACCAGTATACACGAGAGAAAGCGGTCTTGCAAGGGAAAAACACATTTATTACACCCGCATGGAGAGATATTTGCCCTGCACAAACCTTCGCATATTGAATGCGGCGCGAACCGCCAGGGAGATCGTATTTGCCCAATACACGCCGCCTGCGCCCATGCCCCATTTGTAGCACATGAGATAGGTCAGCGGCAGGCGAATCGTCCACACCGCGACGACCGTCACCGCCATGACGTATTTCACATCGCCGCCCACGCGAAGCTGCGGATCCAGCGTATTGAGCGAAATCCCGGGAAGGCACTGGAAAAACATCGGGATCGCCATGGTTGCGATGCCCGCAATCACCGCAGCATCCGTCGTATAGAGCCTCCCGAGGGCGGGCGTACAGAAGACGATCGCCCCGCCCAACAGGACAGATGCGAGCATGCCGATGCGCCACACCCGCCAGCCCGTCTTTTTCGCGTTCTGCTTTTGCCCCGCGCCGATAAGCTGGCCGATGATCGTCGTCGCACAGGCGGAACAGATGCTCTGCGGCAGCGCGATGA
>CAYFRC010000165.1:0-4629 GCA_964345325.1 uncultured Oscillospiraceae bacterium | reverse complement strand
GGTAACGGTGTTCACGGCGCGAACAAGTTTCCCCCAAGTGGCGCCTGTCTGATACAAGGCAGTTTTGCCTACGATGTTCTTGTAGAATGGGTAGGCCCTCACGCCACCGCCTAGGAACGCGCCGCGACCCTCTGTGTCACCCGACCCGATCCAAGTTGGCATCGACACAGAGCTGACCCGCCTCGAGGGCGCTTCACTGTTGTCCGCTGTCGCGGTCAGGTCCGCAGTCCGCACATAGCCGCCCACGTCTATAGACACTGGCTTAGTCAGGCTCTCTTCTCCGTTCATTGCAAATTCAGGGAACTGGATCCAGCAAATAGTCCTAGCGTGGGTTCCCGTGCCAGCTTCTGCATAGGAGCAACCCGTTGGATTGTCCGCCTGGACGGCCGCGCCATCTTCACCTGCGAGTACGTCCCCTTCGGTGTCTTCTGTCAGACCATCATCTGAATCCATCAGGGCATCTGCAGAGTTGTCGTCGCCCGCCTGCTGACCGTCGTCATACTGCGTTCCATCGACGTCGGGTGCTGGGGTTGGAGTTGTCGGTGTCGGATCAACTGGTCCGCCCTCTGTGCCCCCTGCACCTTCGTCTAGGTCTACGTCTACGCCTGCATCCGCGCCCGGATCAACCGCGGCGGCGTCCTGGTCGTCTTGGACCTGGTCGGTCTGCGCTGTGATGGCTTCCTGCCCGGATTGCTCCAAGCTTGCAGCCGCCGTGGCAGGTGTGTCTGATTGTGGTGTTGGGTCAATGCCGGAAGTGACGGCGAAAGCCCCTGCGGCTCCGGTGACTACTAGGGCAAGAGTGGCAAGTGCTGCCAGGGCACCCATGCGTCCTCTTGCGTACGTTTCATCAACACTTGCGCTGTGCTTAGGTCTAGCTCTTCGCGCCATCTATCTCTCCAACAGCTCAATGATCTAAGGGATCGCTGTGTTATTGCGTTACTACTGCGCTGCTGTTGCAGCCATCTCTTTTCTCTGTGGCTCCGGGATGAACGCATAGTTGCCCCACGGACCACTCCACAGATTGAATCTAAGGTCCTACGACCTTTGGCTAGAGACAGGTCCCGTTTTCTTCACCCGATGATTCACCCGTTGTGATCTAGAAAGAATTACGTGTCGCAAACAGTGTCAGATTTCTTCTAGCAATCCTCGGACCCCCGCCACGATCAACGCCTCTTGGCGTTTTGAGGCGCCCAGCTTCTTGTAAATCGATTTGACGTGGGTGCGGACAGTGTTCTCTGAAATGAAGAGGCTTTCACCGATCTCGATCAACGTTTCTTTGGTGGCGAGACGGTTAAGAATCTGCCGTTCACGGGTCGTCAGCGGTGTCACCACTTCCAGTTCAAGAGCGCGGACGCGGACTTCTGCGACCAGGTCCGCAAGTTCGCCATTGCCGATCTCTTTGTCGGCCTCAATCAGGGCACTGATGTCCGATTCTGAGAGCAGAGCCAAAGGAACGCGTGTCCCGTATTCCCGAAGGTGGGAGATCAGGTTCCCAAGGGAGAGTGCTAGGTCAACCCGTCCCTCGTAGCGAACCAGGATGGCTGACTCCAAAACTAGCGCTTCGACACCCACCCGGGCCGTAGTGTCCTTGCGGGCCTGAATCTTGTTGAGGACGTTTAGGGCAGGGACCAGCTTTCCCGCGTGAAAGAGGATGCGCGCGTAAGAAAGCATGTGAACAGCGGAGGCGTTTCGGGAGTTGAAGGAATCCTGATGTTCCTCGAGGCTTAGAGTCTGTCCACTGGCGGCACGGAGTATCTGGTTCATGTAATCAAGGGCGTCTTGAGACCGCTGGGTCAAACCTTCAGTGGAGAAACGATTGCGGGTGGCGCGCAACCGCGAGATTCCCTCAAACGCATCACCTGCCAGCAAATCCCGCATAGCCTGAACTTGTGCCAGAACAGCCCAGTATTCAGTTGCCTGCGGCATTCCTTCAAGTCTGAACAGGATTACAGAAGCCCTCTCTAGGTCGAACACCTCGAGGGCGTGAACCGCATTATAGATCTCCATCATGAAGGCGGCAGCATCCGCAAGAAGACTACCGTCCTCGGCAAAACCAGGTCCGAAAGCAACCGCCTGGGCTGCCCTATCCGCCAGCACCATGTCCCCGGCCAGGGCTGCTGCTGCGGCCAAATGAGCATTAGCGAAGATGCACATCGTGGTGGAGGTTCCGCCCTCGGTGATGGACAGCAAAGACTGGGATGCTTCCTCGTAGGCGCCCGCGGTAATCATCGTTGCGGCATTGCTGACGATGGTGAAATCCATGCCAGCAATGGGGGCTTGTGAAGCGTTCTCTTGGGCCAGCTGCACCAGGGCACTTGAACGCAGAGCGGACTCAAGAGCGCGTGTCGGGCGACCATTTTTCCGCGCAGCGATCCCTTCGGTTGCAAGAAGCATCGCGTCGCGCAGGGCGTCGGAACGGTCCCTCAGTCGACCTGCTGTCATACCGGTACGGTGAAGCATATCCACAGCGCGGGACCGGTTTTCCGGGCGTGCCAGAAGGCCCATGGCCGCAAGCAAACCCAACTCCGGGTGATGGTCAGAGACAGAATCAGGAATCCACTGGAGGATGGGGGCAAGGCTTGGTTTGGAGGTTCCCAGGAGTGAGTCGGAGTTCCGCAGGACAATCTCATTAGCCAGGGCGAAATCCCGGTTCTTCAAGGCCGTGAGGAGTGCGCCACCGGGCTGACCCACCCGTTCCTGATAATCCACGGCGGCATGAACCGCAGCCGTGAGAGCACGTTCTCCAAGGGCATCTTCACGCCGATTCCTCAGCTCATTTAGAACCAAGGGGGAAAAGGTAAAGATGGCCGGTGAGCTGTGCCAAGATCCCAACCCTTCAGCTTCAGCACGTGACAAGAGCTCCGCAGTGTCTCTAGTGCCGACAATGTCCCTGGCCAGGCCTTGAGAAACCGAGTCGACAATGCTGGTCTGGTACAGGAACTTCGCAAACTCTTTGTCTGCAAGGAGGTCATCAATATTGACCCGGCCCACCGACTGCAGATGCTCAATCAGATCATCCACGGCGGCTTCCTTGTCTGAAACCCCGTTGTCCAAAAGGTACTGCAGGGCAGTGCGCGTCATCGCGGCATTCCCGTAACCGCGGGTGACTACTGTCGCAATCAGGGAGTCACTGATGTGGGAGACATGCGCGCGCAGGTAGTCCGCCACTTCTGCCGGGGTGAAGTTGAGGTCGTCTGTTCCAACCACAGTGATGTCGCACGACATGCGCATACGGCTTGTTTCCAAGGCTGTGTGCGCCTGGGTGGCAACGACCACTGAGACGTGTCGGAAGGTTCGCAAGAGGAGAAGGATGAACTCCGCGTCCGTCCGCGAAAGGAAAGCGCCATCGTCGAAGATCAGGTAGAGCGGCTGCGTGTTCTTCGACAGGTAGGTAAAGATCTGTTCTTTGGGAGACTTGGGCAGTTCTTCAGTCGAGCCGGCTGATTCTGAGCCGTTCGCGGGCACATCGGACCCATTGGGCGCTGGATTTGGCTGGGTTAGGTTAGATGCGATGTAGCCCCACGCATCACCCGACTCAAGGACCTTCATAATGTCTGCAGTGACGAGGACGGCCGTGCCGCCCTCACTTTCTTCGAGGGTCGTCAAAAACTCCGCCAGCAGGCTGGTCTTTCCAGAACCCATTGGCGCGCGCACAACCGTAAGGGGAGACGCCACCTTCAAGCGTTCCACAAGACGATCCCTGCGCCAGTGGAGACTAGATAACCTCGGTACTCCTGCATTTTGACCGGACATTACAGCAACCACGCATCCTGCCCGATATGGATCGAGCATTCCCACAGCCACAAACTTTGATGCTTTCGTTGTAACTTTGGACCTTTTTTATTCTAACACTGTTACCTGTGTGAAAATACCACCCATTGTATCACCCAAACAGGGAGTGTCTCCCACCATTTATGAATGAGAGTGTGATTCGGCCTGAATTAATCCAGCAATCCCAATATTTGGGCGGCCGTCAACGCCTCAGACCGCGTTGGGGCCCGAAGTTTCGCATAGATACTGCGACAGTGACTCTTCAAAGTGTTGGTGGAAATGTATAGCTCCCGGGCGGTCTCAGCCATGGTCTGGTTCTTCGCCAGGGCCGCCAGAACCTTCACCTCAGTAGCGCTCAGAGACCCGTACCGGTGCGCCCTGCTCTCTACCCGCGTTGCCTTCAGCCCCTCGGACAGCCCCACAAGGTCGAGGCCGTCAGCCGCTTCCGCAAACGACTCATAGGGCACAGCGCCCACGAGGGCGTCCATAGAGACCGGAGTGGTTGCATTCTGGATTGCCTCCAGTTTTTCCCGCGCCGCCTCGAGGTTTCCCAGGCTGTACTCGGCAAGCGCCGCAATCAGGTTGGTCTCCTGCCGGGACCGTACCGAAATCCCCTCCGGCATCCGTTCGACTTCCTCGGCGGCTTTTTCATAGTCACCACGAAACAGGGCCAGCCGCGCATACGCCAGTCGGAGATTCGAAGATTCTTCTGAGCCGGGCAACGTCGACACGTCGGCGAGTGTCTTCGCCGCGTCCTCGTACCTTCCCGTGACTGTCGCCAGGTCCGCCAGCCGCCAACCCAACCTGAGCTGCCAGTGGGGTAAGTTCTCTCACCTGCTCCAGTCGCCTGGCCGCCCC
>CAYFRC010000164.1:0-4641 GCA_964345325.1 uncultured Oscillospiraceae bacterium | reverse complement strand
CCAACGACGCCGGGCAGTACTACCATGTGAAAAACTGCCGTTATGTGAAATCGACCACCCCGCGCGTCACCCTTTCGCAGGCGGTGAACGCAGGATACAAGCAGTGCAGCAGCTGCGACTGCCCGAACGAGAAGGGCGTATACCGCGACGGCACGAAGGGCTACAAAATGCCTGATCCGACGGAACCGCCCCCGGAGAACCAAGGGTAGCCGCCCTTGTTACGTCTGTCGAAAGAACGCTTGAAACGCTTGACAATCTACCGATTGTTTTGGTATTCTGTATAAGTGGGAATTTGCGGTTGCCCTTTCCCAGAATTGTACAGATATCGAGGTAAACAACATGGCAAAAAGGCTTCCGATCGAAACAATGTACGACGGCACGACGGCGCCCTATGTGACGAGCGAAATGACAACCATTATGGAATATGTCCGCGCGGATTTGGAAGACCCAAACATCGTAAGGAGCATTCGTTTCAGCCCCACCGCGCTTACCTTGGCACGCAACGTACTGCTTAACGGCGGAACAATCGTTACGGACACTTTGCTCGTGCGAAAGGGCATCGATCGCGCCGCGCTCGATGCCTTGGGAACCCCCTGCAAATGCTTTATTAACGAGCCATCCGTACTGCGCGTCGCGGAAAGTCGCTGCGCCACCCGTGCGGAGGTCGCGCTCGATTTGGCGATGACGGCGCCCGGGCTCAAGATGTTCGTCATCGGCGGCGCGCCCGCAACGCTCAACCATCTTTTGACACACTACTCCCCCGTCCAGCTGCGCGACATGGTCATCGTCGCGACCGTTACGGGCTTCGTGAACGCCGTACAGCTTAAAGAACGGCTCTTCGAGAGCGGATTCCCCTGCATCGTTGTGCGCGGGAAAAAGGGCGGCATACCATCCGCAATCTCCATAACGAACGCACTTTTGCGCAGCGCTTTGGAGCAGATGGGCTGATTACCCTATCTTCTCGATTCGGGGGTGCGAATTGTTGTTTTTGTTTCTGCTGAATAGCGTCCTTTTCGGTGTCGGGCTCGCCATGGACGCTTTTTCCGTCTCCATGGCAAACGGGCTGAAGGAGCCATGCATGCCCAAAGCCCGCATGGCGCTGATTGCCGGGGTTTTCGGTGCGTTTCAGGTACTCATGCCGCTTGCGGGCTGGCTCTGCGTGCGAACGGTCGCGGAGACGTTTACGGCGTTTCAGAAGTTCATCCCGTGGATCGCGCTCGTTCTGCTCCTGTTCATCGGCGGCAAAATGCTTATAGAGGGGCTGCGCAATGCGGGAGAGGCCGAGTGTACCGCCGTCGGGTTCGGCGCGCTCATGGTACAGGGCGTTGCGACCTCCATCGATGCGCTCTCCGTAGGATTTACCATATCGGACTACTCCGCGCCAAAGGCGATTTCAGAGGCGCTCATCATCGGCATCGTCACCTTCTTTATATGCATCATCGGGCTTCTGATCGGCCGCAGGTTTGGTACGAAGCTGCAGGGCAAGGCCTCCGTCTTGGGCGGTGCCATCCTAATCGCCATCGGCATCGAGATTTTTCTTACCGGTATACTGTAAAACCGCAAGAATATAATCCAAATGAAAAAGCACCTTTGAAGGCACTCAATCCTTCAAAGGTGCTTTTATGCTTGCCGCAAAAAAACCGATCAGGAGCGCTACAGCCGTTCTGATCTGCCGCATCAGCGAATACAATGCCGCGCGCAAAAACGAATACTCCTCCTGAACCAGAGCGGTAAAAAACAGAAACAGCGCTTGCAGCAGAACCATAACCAGAATGCTGCGCACACCTTCTGCGATCGTACCGCGCCGAAAGAGCGCGATAAACAGTGCAGATGCCGCGATAACTCCCGGTAAGCTTGGCATTTCAAGCCACCCAGCGACCCAAGCGATGACGGGCAAAGCGATCGCAACTGCCCATGCCGCAGTACGCCTGCCCCTTCGAAGGCAGAGCGTCAAGATCAGCATGAAAATACCCTCCGCGATGTAGCCGAACAAGGGATGCAGCGCTACTGCGGACAAAAACGACAGCAACTCTCCCGCCAATGTGCTTCAGCCTCCAAGAAGATATTCGATTGCAGCCTGCAGCTGGTTGGACGCCGTCGGATCCTCCGCGTCCGCGACGACGGTGATATCCGGCTCGATCCCGAGATCGTGGATGCAGGTGCCCGAGGGCGTGAAATATCTGCCCGTCGTGTACTGCATGCCCGCGCCGTCCGAATCGAAATAGTAGATCGTCTGCACGATGCCCTTGCCGAAGGACTTCTCGCCGATGATCGTCGCGCGGCCGTGGTCCTTGAGCGCACCCGTCAGCACTTCCGATGCGGACGCGCTGTTGCCGTTGATGAGGACGACCATAGGGATATCCCAGTACTCTGCATCGGCGGTAAATACATCGGTGTTTCCGTACTTGTCGCGGATGGTAAGGATTTCGCCTTCCGGCACGACCTCGTCGGCGATGGCGAGCACGTCGTCCAGCATGCCTCCGGGGTTGTCCCTAAGGTCGAGGATCAGGCTCGTCGCGCCCTGCTCCTTGAAATACGCTTCCGCCTTAAGAAAGCCTGTTACGTCGTTTCCGACGAACTCGTACAATGCAATGTAGCCTATGTTGTCCTGAAGCATCTCATAATATACGCGATCCATCGTGACGACGCGCTTATGCAGCGTCACTGCGTATTCCTCGCCGTTCCGCGAAAGGGTGAGGTTTACTCCGTTTTCGGATGCGCGGATTTTCTCAACCGCATCGTTCATCGCCTGTTCGGTCGCGCCGCTCACCGCTTCCCCGTTGACTGCGGCGATGATGTCGTAGGCGAGGATGCCCGCATCGCTCGCGGGAGAATCCGAATACACGCGCAGCGCGACAAGGTTGCCTTCCGCATCCGTGGAAATGAGAAGGCCGATGCCTTCGTAATTTCCCTCGATCTCCGTCTGCTCCTCTGCCATCTCCTCAGGCGTATAATAATAGGTATATCTGTCGCCTACGGCGTCCATCATGCCGCGGATCGCGCCGGTGACGAGTACGTCCTCATCCAAATCTTCGTAGTATTCGCTTTGGAGAATCTCATACACCTCTTCGAGCCGCGCGTAGCGGTTCGCGATCTCGCGTGCGGAAAGCGCCCCCTCGCCGAGAGAGGGCGCGATCGCCGCAAGAAACATTGCGAGCAGTATGGGCAGAAGAAATTTTTTGTTCATATTAATTCCTTACACCGCTCTTTCCGAGAAGCATAATCAGCTTAAACGTCACCGCGTCGTCAAACTTGCGCAGGTCCAAGCCGATTGTGCGCTGGATCTTGTCGAGCCGGTACACGAGCGTATTTCTGTGGATGAATTTCTGCCGCGCGGTTTCCGACAGATTCAGGTTGTTTTTGAAGAACATCTCGATGGTGTGCAGCATTTCATCGTTAAACAGGCGGATGGACTTGTCGCCGAAGATCGAATCCATGTAGGTTCGGCACATTTCCTTCGGAAGGTCGCTCAAGAAGCGCTCCAACAGCAAGCCGCGATAGGAATATACATGGGTATCTCTGCGATACACGCGGCCCACGTCGAGCGCCTTTTTCGCCTCTTCATACGAATCCTTGAGTTCCTCGAGCGTCTCCTTGGAAAGACCGATGCCGATATCGACGAGGTGGCTCGTCTCGCTCTCCAACGTGTTTTGGATCGCGTTTGCGAGCTGGGTCATTTCCTCGTATTCTTCCGTGCCTTCGACCGCCTTGATGAGCGCGAGCATCTGCCGATCGATCTCGACGACGATGTCCGTCTCCTCATCGATCACGTTGCGCAGCACGTTGAGCGCCGTTTCGACATCCTCACCCCTCAGGTGGAACAGCAGCACGCAGCGCCTTGCATGGATGGGAATGGCGCATTCGTTCGCACGGCTCTCCAAATCCAGCCCTTTGAGGTCTTCTACGAGGGCTGTGTACATCGTCTGTTCCCTATTGATGGGCGGCATCTCCACGCGCAACAGAAGGCTTACCAGTTCCGCACACATGACGGCGCAGTCCTGTACGCCCTTCGAGCTTCCGGGGAGACACAAAAACAGCGGCTGCGTCCCCTCCGTACCGATTAAGGTGAAGCTGCCGTAGGGCAGCGGCACGGTCGGGTTTTTCCGCAGCTCCTCCGGCAAGACAAAATCTCGGTGATTGTCCGCCGGAAGGATCACCTGCCCGTTGTTGTCAAGGAGCATGATATTCATATCGGTCTTTGCGAAGGTCTTTGCGATTTTCGCAATCACTCGGTGATCCAGGTACATATGCCTCACCTCATACATCATATTCATGCACAGTATAACCGCCGCGCCCTCAAAAAGCAAGGCGCGGCGGTTAAAAACACACAATCTTTACAAGAAACCGTTACTTAGCGCTCGAGGACGGTGGCTTCGTTCTCGAAATCGAAGAAGTGGAGCCTGTTGGCATCGAACGCGACGCGAATCTTGTCGCCGGTACGGGCGGTAGAGCGCGGGTCGACGCGGGCGACGATGTTGCCTTCCTTGCCCGAGGTGCTCAGGTACAGGTAGGTTTCGGAGCCCAACAGCTCGACGATTTCGACGTCCACATTGATGATGGAATCGGGAGAGATTGCGAGGAACTGCTCCTCGTCGTGGATGTCTTCGGGGCGGATGCCCATGGTGACTTCCTTGCCGATGT
>CAYFRC010000163.1:0-4656 GCA_964345325.1 uncultured Oscillospiraceae bacterium | reverse complement strand
GTGTTCGCGATCGCGTCCACGACCGTCATGGACGCATCGTCCACGACTCTGCCGAACGCCGCGTACTGCCCGTCCAAATGCGGCGCCGCCGCGTGCATGATGAAGAACTGGCTGCCCGCGCTGTCGTTCGCCGCGCTCCTCGCCATGGAGATCACGCCGCGCTCGTGCTTGATGTCGTTCGGCACATTGTTCGCGGAAAATTCGCCCTTGATGGAATATCCGGGGCCGCCCGTGCCATTCCCCGAGGGGTCGCCGCCCTGAATCATAAAGCCCGCGATGATCCTGTGGAAGGTGAGGTTGTCATAATAGCCCGACTGCGCAAGCGTGACGAAATTCGCCACCGTGTTGTAGCATACATTGGGATACACTTCCAAGGTGATCGTGCCCAAACCGTCGATCTCCATCGTCACGATGGGGTTGGGGATCGCCTCGCCCGACTTGTCAGGCTTACGCGTCAGAACGACCGCGACGACAATCGCCGCCGCGACGAGCACGCACAGCAAAACGATGATGAGACCCTTGTTTTTCATGGAATCAAAACCCTCCTATTTTTTTGCGAGCAATACCCGCTTTCTTTCGACCATTTCGTCTACGCGCGCGATGTATTCTTCGATGTTTTTGACGTTCGGCGCGCGCTCGATGCGCAGCTCCCTCGGGAACAGCCACTTCGTGATCGCGCCCGCGCCCAAGGCGAGGATCGGCGCGGTCTCCTCCATGATGTCGATGTTGTACAGGCATGCGCAGCCCTCTTTGCTGTAGCCCACGTTTTCGAGGTTGCCCGCCATGTATTTCTGCCGATACAGATAATATGGCAGATAGCGGGCTTCCGTCAACCTCTTTCGCGCCTCGTCGACCATGCACGCAGCATCCGTTTCGTCCGACTGCGCATATTTCTTTTCGTGCAGGCGGCTCGAGCGCTTGATCGCAAGCGTGTGCACCGTGATGCTCTCAGGCGCAAGCGACAGCGCTTTATCGAGCGAAGACAGAAACGCCCCTTCGTCCTCCCCCGGAAGCGCGGCGATGAGGTCCATGTTGATGTTCGAGAAGCCCTCTTCCCGCGCGAGCGCAAATGCCGCAAGCGTGTCCTGCGCCGTGTGCGCACGCCCGATGCGCGCGAGCGTCTCATCCGAAAAGGTCTGCGGATTGACGCTGATGCGCTCGACGCCCCGTTCGCGCATCACCTTCAGCTTGTCGCGCGTGATCGTATCGGGGCGCCCCGCCTCAACCGTCCATTCTTTGGCGTTGGGGAAGCACTCCATCGCGCAGTCCAGCACGCGCGCAAGCTGCCCCGCCGAAAGCGACGTCGGCGTGCCGCCGCCCATGTAACACGCCCTGACGCGCAGCCCCATATCTTTTGTAATCTGCGCGGATGCGCGAATTTCCCTCTCCAGTGCCTGAAGGTACGGCTCCACGAGCTTGCCGTTCCCGATTTCGCCCGAGGAAAACGAACAGTACGCGCACCGCGTCGTGCAAAAGGGGATGCCGATATACACGTCGAACTCGTCGTTCTCGCGCTCGATGAGCCCCTTCTGGACAGACACGATCTCCCCCAAGAGCCGCGCCTTATGCTCCGAGACGAAAAAAAGCTCCGAGATGCGGGAAACCGCCTCTTCGAGCGAGAGCCCCTCCTCCAGCATTTCGTAGACGAGCCGCGTCGGGCGGATGCCCGTGAGCGACCCCCACGGCGGCATTTCGCCCCTGTCGCGCGCGAACAGGCGGAACAGCCCCGTCTTGACCGCGCGCTTCAGAAGCCGCTTTTCGAGAAGCCCTCCGTGCGCGGCCTCCGCCTCGTGATAAAACGGTTCGCCGCCGTCGATGCGCCACGTTTCGCGCCAGATCGCGCCGCCTTGCAGCTCCTCGTGGCGGTGCAGCAAAACCGCGTCTCCGCCGTCCGGCGAAATCTCCGCCGTCGGCTCAAACAGCCGCACGACCTCCGAGATGTCCGAAAAAAACTGCGGCGTGTCCGTCCGCAAATGGTAATGCAACTGCCTATCCCCTCGCAAAGAAATTCATCGGATGCCGAAAAACGCGCGGATGTCGTCCAAGGGTGATTCCATGTCGTGCCCCGCAAGGACGCGCGGGTTTTTATCCTGAAACATACGGAAGATTTTCTGGAGCGACTGCCTGAGTATCGCCGCGCTCCCGCCCTCCATGTCGAACCTGCCGTATCCGCGCGCGAACAGCGTATCCCCCGTAAAGAGCACATCCCCCAGCAAAAAGCAGGTGCCGCCCGGCGTATGCCCGGGGGTGTGAATCGTCTGTATCCCCGTGCCGCAGATTTCGATCTTCCCGTCCCGCGGGTAGAACGCATCCGCCGCAAAGGGCACATAGTGCCCCCGATATTGGTTGTCCATCGCGCCGGAGAGCATTTCTGCATCGCCCTCGTCGATCCATAGCTTTGCGCCCGTTTCGCGCCGGAGCGCGTCCGCAGCGAGCATGTGGTCGAAATGCCCGTGCGTGAGCAAAATATCTGTGAGCGCTCTTCCCGAGCGCGCGACGGCGGCGGCGATCTTTTCGGCATCGTCGCCCGCGTCCACCAAGAAGCAGTCAGCGCGCCCTTTAGGGAGCACGAGATAGGTATTCTGCACGTATTCGCCGCAGAGCAGCCTTTTGATTTCCATATCAGAACCGCCTCCTGCTGTCCAAAAGGATCGTCACCGGCCCGTCGTTGAGCAGGGAAACCTCCATGTGCGCGCGGAACCGCCCCGTTTCGACCTGTACGCCCTGCGACAGAAGGTATTCCTTCATCGCATCGCACAGCGCCTCCGCCTTTTCGGGCTCCTCCGCGTCGGAAAAGGAGGGCCGCCGCCCGCGCCGCGCGTCCCCGAGGAGGGTGAACTGCGACACGAGCAGGATTTTCCCGCCGACGTCCGTTACCGAAAGGTTCATCTTCTCCTCGTCGTCCTCGAAAATCCGAAGCCCGCGCACCTTGTCCGCGCAGTAGAGCATGTCCTCTTTCGCATCGCCCTTTTCCGCGCCGACGAGAACCATAAGCCCGTGTTCGATCGCCCCCGTCACTTCGCCGGATACCTCTACCTTCGCCCACCGAACCCTCTGTACGACCGCTCGCATAGCCTATTCGCTCCTATTCTTCAAACGGCGGCGGGGGTGCAACAAAGTCCGTCACCGCCTCCTCGGTAATGGAAAAATCGAAATACGTATTGGGGTAGGGCTCGTCCCGCAAACTGTAGTGCCACCATTCCGCCGAATACGACTGAAAGCCCGCGCGCTGCATGATGTTTTTGAGCACATTGCGGTTTTCCGCCTGTTCCGCGGATATGCCCTTCGCGCCGTGGTGAGATCTCTCGTCCATGAGGTCGAACCCGCCGCCCATGTCGATCTCCTCGCCCGTCTTGGCATCTACCAGCGTCAGATCCACCGCGCAGCCGCGCGAATGGCCGCTGCGCCGCGCGATATAGCCGTTTTGGAACAGGCTCGATTTGGAAAGGTTCGGATAGTGTTTTTCCTTGGTCGATCCGTCTTCCGGCTCGCGCGACCATTCGACAAAGCGATCCACCGCCCGCTGCGGCCTCGCGCTGTCCCATATGAGGAGCGTATAGCCCTCCGCCGCAGCGAGTTCCTGGGCCTTGGTAAGCCCTTCCATCACTTCTACGGAGCAGGCGATGCGGTTCGCCTCGTATCCGTCCACGACAGCGCCGGTGAAGTTGTCCTCCGTCGCGTATTTCGCGTCCCACAATATGCCGCCTAATTCCTCGTCCAGATATACAAATCCGTCCGGCAGCGTGCTTTGTATATGCTCGATATAGGCGATCGTCTCCGCCATCAAGTGCCTTCACTCCCCTTTGCAAGTGCTTCGATATAAAAACTCACGGGGCGAAACCCGTCGTTGCAGGAAATCATCGCGCTGCGCGCGTTTTTCATCCAGCCGTCGTAGAGGTTTTGCCCGCCGTGCGAAAGTGTCAGAACGTAGGGATACAGGTTCTGTCACGCGCTCGCGCAAAAACCCTCGGGCATTTCCGCGCTCTCCGAAAGGAATACCTGCCCTTCTGCCATAGAACAGTGATTCTCTATCGGATTTTCGTATTTTGCCGAAAGATCGGGATACTCCGCCTTTCTGACGACCGTTATGCGGCAGGTGTACATTTCCCTCCGCCTCTCCATCCCCCAAATGCGTATATATTCGACGCAACGACACGGATTCCTCTTTTATTTTGGATTCGTCATAATTTATCTCATTTTTGAAATAATTTTCCGCGTAAACATTTCATTTACCTCTTGACTTTGTCATACTTTCGTAATATAATAAGCGCAAAGTATTCGAGGAGGGTTCTCGGTATGCGTACATCCAGCTGTGTAAAAGCCGTTTTGCGGAAATTTGTATCCGCACTTCTCCTGTTTGTGCTGTGCACGTCGTTTTTGGCATCAAATAGTGCGCTCGCCGCATCCAAGAAGTATTCCGTAAGGGCGAACGCAAAGGTGTATGCCAAGGCTTCCACATCATCCAAGGTCATCGCCTCGCGCGGCAAGGGGGCGACCGTCACCGTAACGGGCACCAAGGGCAAATGGGTGCGCGTGAAAAAGAACGGGAAATCCGGCTACATGCTGAAGAGCGCGCTGTCAAAGCCCTCTGCGGCGAAGAACAGCGCTTCCTCCGCCAAGAAAACCGCCTCCGCGTCCTTTAAGAAGGTCAATAAG
>CAYFRC010000162.1:0-4678 GCA_964345325.1 uncultured Oscillospiraceae bacterium | reverse complement strand
CGCCTGCGTAGGGGCCGAACTTGTCGCAGCCCTTGTTCACGCGCCACCACGAGAAGGATGCACCCAAATGTTCGCTGATGCCGAAACGCAGCCCGTGCCTGTCGGACGCCGCCTTCCACAGCGCGAGAATGTCCTTTTGGGGGCCGATCTTCGCGCTGTTCATGGGGTTCACCTGGGAATCGTAATTGAAGAAGTGGTCGTGGTGCGTGCCCTGGGTCATAAAGTACTTCGCGCCGGCCTTCACATACTTCTCCATGAGGGCTTCCGGGTCGAACTTCTCCGCCTTCCAAAGCGCGCAGATGTCCTTGTAGCCGAACTTGGACGGATGCCCGTAGTGGCGAACGTGGTACTCGTACTGTCTGGAGCCTTCGATGTACATGTTGCGCGCATACCAGTCGCCAAACATCGGCACGCTCTGCGGGCCCCAGTGGCTCCAAATGCCGAGCTTCGCGTCGCGGAACCATTCGGGCGCAGAATACTGTCGCAGGGAATCAAACGTCGGTTTGAACATGGATCACACTTCCTCTCGCCGTATTATTCCTCTTCCCACTTCGCCCAGACTTCGGGGCAGTAGCCGACCGTGACATCCTTGCCGTTTCGGACGATGGGCGTGCGCAGGAGGCGCGGCTCGCGCATGAGCGCTTCCAGAATCGGCATCTCCCCCATCAGCATACGGATCGGATGCTCCCGATACAGCTTGGAATCCACATCGATAATCTGCCGAAGACCGCACCTCTGCGCAAAAGTCTGAAGCTCGCGCAAGCCGAGGTTATGCTTCGCGAGATCTACGAATTGGTATTTGAGCCCCCGCTCCTTGAAATACCGCTCCGCCTTTTGCACGTCGAAATTCTTCTTGAGGGCGTAAATCAGAATGTTCATGTACGATCTCCTCTGCGATTGGGATATTTCAATTATACCCTGTAGCATGCGTATTTGCAAGCGTTTTTTTTTCATTTTCTAACCGCTCTTGATTGTAGAGAAACGCCTCCCGCCGCATCAACGAATCGACACGGCGGGAGGCGCAGCTTGGCATTTCATCGTTTTCGCAGATGTGCTGCCTCTCATTCCTCGGAAACGAGCGTCACGTTTTCCGGCAGGGCGATACCAAAGTCCGAACCATCGCGGAACAGCTCGATGACGACATCCCGACCATTCGAATCGATGTCGAAGATCGCCGTGAGATCGAGGTTTTCGAAGTTGATGATGTTGCGCACGCTTTCGGTGCTTCCCGTATACTCGCGCGCCTTGCCATTGCGCGCCATAGCGCTCCCATTCAGCCGCGCACCGAAGTCCAAAAGGGATAGCCGCTTCTCATACGTGATGCACACGTTGATCGGCGCTGTGAGCGCGCGCCCATCCTCCCTGACGGAGCACTCCTGATTGTACATGCGGCTGCTGCGTTCGGAGCGCTCCTCCTCGGCCTTCTGCAGATTCGAGCGCTTTCTGACTAACGAAAAGATGTTCCACGCCAAAAAGGCGAAGCCCGCGATGACCAGCGCCTGGCTGCTGTTGGTGCCGCGCAGCAACATGCTGCCGCTTAAGCCGCCTATGATGAGGAGAATGCTGAACAGGATTCCCAAAACGTCGCTGGCATATCCGGCTTTCGGTTTGGTTTGAAAGCCGGATTTCGCCATAATCGTGGCACGGATTCCGCCTTCGGGGTGGTTCATGGGTTCGGGATGGTTGGACATAATACTTCCTCCTTGCAATGAAATGTGTTCTTATACATGCTTTATTATAGCAAAGTATACGGTGAAAAGGTGGGCAGCCTGCCCACATCGTGTACAAGCCTACCGCGTCGACAGTGAAAGCTTTCAATTCGTCTCGACGATAATCTGCACATTCGTGCCCGCAAGCAGTCCCCTTAGCGCATCTGCCTGCTCCGGGCGAACCGAAACCTCCTGCAGGTCTTTGAGCGTTTTCAGCCCGGAGAGATCCTCGATCTTGTTGTACCCGAGCATTACGTCCTGCAATTTCGGCATGCGACGGGCGATATCGTCTACATTCGCCATTTCGAGGCTCGAGAGTCCGAGGCGCTTTAGGTTGGGGTAAGAACCGATCTGCGCCATGTTCGCGATATCGTTGTACCCGACGTCCAGTATTTCCAGCCGCTCGCATTTTTCCAGCGCGCTTACATCGCTCACGCCCGAGTAAAACAGGGAAACGTCCCGCAAGCTTTTCAGTTCCGCAAGAGGAGCGACGCTCGAAATGCGCATATGCTTGAGCTCAAGGCACCTGAGCCACTGCAAAGCAGGGATGCCGCTCGTGTCCACAAAGCCCTGGTGTACGATGCGCAGCTCCTCAAGATTGGGCAAAAGCCTTAGGTCGTCCAACGTGCGGATCATCCCTCTGGCATAGTCTTCGACGCGGCAGGGAAAAAACTGTTCGAGATCATTAAAGGCTTCCGTTCCAAAGATGTATAGCCGATCCACCTGCGCGAGGTCGTTCCGAGTTAAATCGCCCGTCTCCTTGCCGAGACGCAATCGCACCGCCTTTTCGAGCAGCGGCTCCCGAAATGAAACCGCTCCGGTAGGCTGCAGCCAGTTCGTGTAGCGGCCTGCCGCAAAGCCCGCGCACAGCATCAACAGCGCGACCAATGCCAGCGCCACAGCCCCTTTGGGATCGACGCGGTATCTGCGCCTGCCGACACTGCCGAGTGCGCGCCTGACCTCTCCGATATCCTTATAGCGCTCCTCCGGGGAGAAGGCCGTGCATCGATCGATGATATCCTGTAAATTTTCATCGATCGCGATGTTCTTGTTTTTCCGGGCGTTCCCCGTCACCAACCAGCGCAGCAGCACGCCGAAGGCGTAGATATCCGCGCGGTTGTCCGTCTACCCAAAGCCGTACTGCTCCGGCGGCGTATATTCCTTTGTGCCGAAAAACACCGTGTCCGTTCCCGCATCTTCCTTGACGGCGCGCGCGATGTCAAAATCGATCAATACGATCTCACCGTCCGGCTTTACGATGACGTTTTCCGGCTTGATGTCGCGATGGACGATCGGCGGCTCGTGGGTGTGCAGCGCCTGCAATATGTCGCACAGCTGTTCCGCTATGGAGGTGATTTTCTCTAAAGAAAGCTGTCTGTCGTGCGCATATTCGTTGAGAGGCTCGCCCTCTATGTATTCGCGCACGATACAGAGCATTTGCTCGTTTTGATACGCTTCATAATATTGCGGCAGGCCCTGACGGTGCAATCCTTGCAGCAATTGGATGTCCGGATGAAACGGAAACGCGGATCGATCATAGCATGTGGCGACCGCCGTTTCTCCGTCCGCCTTTCTTTGAACCAAAAAGGTCTCCCGCCCGGCATGGCTCGAAAGGCATTCCATTTGATCGTAAGCCGCCAAAAAATCCTGTGGATAGCTGCTTTTTGCGAAGACGGACTCCATATCCGCGACGATGCGCTTCAGCTCGTTCATTTTTCTCTCCCTCCCAGTAGCGGTAATTCGAGGTCCTGAAGGATGATCTGCGCGTCCAGCAGGGAAATGCGGTTATACAGACAGTAGATGAGTACCGTGTCTCTCTTGATGCGCGGATACAGCGGGCTTCGGTGGGCGATGCGCAGCATTTCCTGCGCCTGATACAAATCCGCCTGCATGCCGAATGCCAACTGCAAAACGGTATCCCTCGAAGGGTTCCGCTTGCCGCTGAACAGCTGGTGTCCGTACGATTTTTCTATATTCGAGCGGCGGATGACCTGCTCGGGCACCTCTAAATTCTTTTTGCACCATGCGTTCAGATATTCGCTGAAAGTGCCCGTCAGATACGCAGATTCGGTTCGCCGCAGAAAACACTCCAAATCTCTTTCCTTGAACAACAGCGCCAACAACTCATCCGTATCGACACGTCCGGAATCGGACACGACAGCTCACCCCAATCCCTCATGGTTTCGTCTCACAGGATTGCATATCTTTCGCATACTTTTGCTCGAGCGCACCATGCAATGTATCACATGGTCGGCGGTATTCTCTCGCCGAATCCGAGTTGATGCATTGATTATGCCACAAGAAGAGCTTGTTTGAAAGTATCTGCATATAATAAAATCTGCAATCTGCAGAAAATCCGCCGTTTGTAATCAAATGAACAGAAGAGGTTGTATTCCTCCTAACTCTATGCTGTACTATCGATTGGGAGGGATACTTATGACTATCGATGCAAATACCATCGTTTTTGGCAGCCACGTTCTGAACATGCGCTTTCTTCCCCCATCAAAAGCGAAGCGCCCGTTTTCGGACGCTTCGCGCGAGAAACCGATTGTAAATTCACCTTTATTGCACCTTGCTATGTGAAGCGGATTACGATTGCGGAGGATATACTTGCGCGAAAGAGATAATCGGAATATTTTCGCGAAGCAATGCGATCACCATATCGATGGTTTCGCCTTCATCGAGGAAGATCGGCCATGCCGTCGCGGTGATGATATTTTCTCCGGTTTCCACAAAGGCGATGTGATATATCGCGCCGCCGCAATCGACCAGCCACGCGCAGTCCTCAAATCCTTCAGGAGTCGCATAGCTGTGCGACCAGGTAAGCAGCGTGGCATCCGTCATTGCGGACGAACCCTTCGTGGCGTTCCAGTGACTGCTGAGCGAAGAATACACCGTTGCTTTGGATTTCATTCTTCCGGGCTCGCTCATTTTTGTCCCGCCCGCGAGCATCATAAGCAGATTCACCC
>CAYFRC010000161.1:0-4685 GCA_964345325.1 uncultured Oscillospiraceae bacterium | reverse complement strand
AAATATTCCGTTTTTCCGGAAAGCACGTCATCGTAGAAGCTCTGTTTCCAATCGGTGTAGTCTACACTGGCCTGTACTTCGGCCATCTTTTCGAGCAGAGATTCGCGCTTCTTTGCGAGGATGGCTTTTCTCTCTGGGATAGAGGTTTTGCCCTGAAGGCTTTTCAAATTTGAAATTGAACAATCGAGAGCGCTGCTTCACTCGTCAAACAGGTGCGGATTTGCCTTCAGAACAGAATGCGCGACATCCCACGTCTTTTTTGCGTTTAGGATACGACCCTCGGCATCGCCGAATCTCCCGAAGGTCAAAGCGCCTCCCGCGATAAGGTCGTTTTCGATGCGGTGGTACTGTTCCGAAGGATTGCCGCGATGCGGCCGTGAATCCGTCGCGTATTTCTTCCCGTCAGGCGGTATGATCGTGAAGCGTGCGGGCGGGTTCAGGCGATTCGGAACATTTGCCCACTCTTCCGTTCCGTGCAGGAAGGTACAGGATGTCAAATCGCACCCGATCATCAGGATAATGGCGTTTCGCTCGATCAATTTGTGCCATGCGGATTCTTTCGCGCATGGCGTGTGCGTATTTCTGTCGTCCGCAAGGAAATCTTTGGCATCCTTCCCGTAGGCGCACATGGAGTGCGTCGGATGCCATGAGCGTATCGTACCCTCGCGCCTGCGGAACATTTCGGGAAGCAGCCCGACGACCGTCGGCTCGTGGAGCACGTCAAACACCGGTTCTTTCTGCAGAGCGAGATCCCAAGTCAGTGCAGGCATTGCAAACAAGCCGCTATCGCGATGAAAATCCATCAGCACATCCAGTACGGTATCTGCTCCGCCGTCGACCTGACCGATGGACTTCATGGATGTATGCGCAAGCAGCGTTCCGCTTCTCTGAAGCCCCATGGTTTCGAGATTATTTGTAAGGGACGAATAGCTGTGCATGGCAGACCCTCTTTCAAAAATCCATTCCGAACGCGGCTTCGTCGGGTTTACAGCCTGCGCATTAGGCGGACGCACTGTCCTAAAATCAACACTTCCTTCAGTTCGACCCGTTCGCCCTTGAACTCCCTGTCGTAGGATTGCAAGAGCAGCTTTCCGCCGTCCAGTTTCGCGATCTTCCGCACGATCCGCGCGCCCCTGTGCTGCAAGAGCATGATCGCGTCGTCCACGGGAGTTTTCGCGGGCACGGTCAACAGCAGATCGCCCGCATATACCCTGTATCCGCTCAGGGCGTTATCCGGCATGCGGAAATACAGCACCTTGTCGGGTGCGCCGCCCTCGATTTTCCCGCCGATGACCGGCTCCAACACGTGGTCGAGCACGAGCCCCGCTTCGTCCATGACGGGCACACGCTTTACCACGCCGCCCAGCGCGTCGAGCCATGCGTCGTTTTGCTCTTGCGTGACTTCTTCCTTCGGCGCGGATTCGGGGGCTTCCTCCTGCCGCACGGGCAGTATATAGGGGCGCGGCCGCGGGCGGAGCTTGACCTCCGGTTCCTGCGCCACTTCCAGTTCGGTGGAGATGGGATTATTCACGCCCAAAATCTTCAAAATCCGCTGCGCCTGCTCGTCGGACACGATGCGCCTGCCGAACTCCACGTCCTTGATGTAGGATTCCGCGAAGCCGCACTTTTTCCCGAGCGCCTTTTCGCTCATGCCTTTTTCCAGTCTCGCCCTTCGGATCGTTTCGCCGAGACGACTCATGTCGATATCCTCCCGTACTTTGTTATGGAAACGGCGGGGGATAGATTGCTCCTCCGCCATGCTATTTTACACAATGGAATGCGCTTCGTCAAGCAAAAGTTATCGCTGTTTCCCTAAGAAGAACAGCGCGACCGTGCCCGGCCCCGAGTGCGCGCCGATCACGGGACCGACGTCTCCGATCATCACATCGCGCACACCGCAGTTTTCGCGCAGCAAATCCGCAAGGAAATTCGCGTCGTCCATGCAGTCGCCGTGGCTGATAAAGGCGAGCCGCTCGCCGAAGGGCTCCGCCGCGCTCTCTTTCATCTTCTCCATGAGCGCGCGCAAGGATGCCTTGCGCCCGCGCGCCTTCTCTACATAGGTCAGCCGCCCCGGGTCGTCCATGTGCATCACGGGCTTGATGTTCAAAAGCGTGCCGAGCATCGCCGACGTTGCGGAGACCCTGCCGCCGCGCTTTAAGAACATGAGATCGTCCACCGTAAACCAGTGGCACTGTTTGAATATGAGCTTTTCCGCATACGCCTTGACTTCCAAGGCAGTGCGCCCCAAGAGGCGCTGCTCGTTCATATAGTATAAAAACATGCCCATCCCGAGGGAGGCGCACAGCGAATCGATGCATTCGATCGTGCGCTCGGGGTATTTTTCACGCATCTCCTGCACTGCGATCGAGGCGGCGTTGAACGTCCCGGAGAGTGCGGAGGATACGGTCACCACGAGCACGTCGCGCCCGGCATCCAACAAAGGCTTCATCGCAGCGGCGAAGCTGCCCGACGACGGCGCAGAAGTCTTCCCCGTTTTGCCCTGCCGCAGCGCGTTGTAAAAATCGGGCCTCGACATATGCGGCCAATCGGGATCGTTCGGGAAGCGCTTGCCGTCTATCTCGACCTCGAGCGGCACCATATGCAGATTCAGCTTTTTAAGCCATTCCCCGGAAAAATCGCACGACGAATCCGCCACGATTTCACACGTATATTCCATAGCCATTCCTCCCCATGTTATCAATGATAACTTTCATGCCATTATACAACAATATGCCACATTTGTCAATCTTCATTTATGAAAGAAGTGTGGCATATTTCTGTCAATCGAGGTCAAATTCGCGTTCGATGCAGGCGCGGATGGTTTCGCGCGTATCAGGGGAGTCCTCCAGCGCTCCGATGTCGAGCATCAGCGCCGAACCGTAGATCAGGGAGCGAACGACGAAGGTCTTTCGCACGCGCACGTCGGGCGGCATTTGTACCGAATTACAGTATGCATCGATAATCTCGTTTGTGCCCTTGCTGATCTCCCTTTGCAGGCGCTTTTCCTCCGCCGTCATGGAATCGTCGCGCAGCATGATGATCGAGCGGAACTGCGGATTCTCCGTGAGAAAGCGCACGTATTCCATGGAAATCTCCACGATCTGCCCGCGCAGATCGCCTTCTCGACGCGCCGCCGCGATGGACTTTCGCGCATACCACTGCTCGTTGATGTAGCCGATCATCGCCATGACGTATGCGTGCTTATCCTGAAAGTGCCTGTACGGCGCGGCACAGGATACGCCGCACGCCGCCGCGACGCGACGCACGGAAAACGATTTGAGCCCGTATCGCTCCATTTCACGGATGCCTTCGACGATCAGTTTTTCCCTCGTATCCAACAGGATTCACCCCATTTCGATGATCTGGCGTATGCCCATGATTTCCGCGTCCGCCCTGTCGTGCGTGACGAGGAGGATGATCGCGCTCTTTTCGGCTTCCCTGCGGATCAGGCGCGCGGCATCCGCTTTCGCTGCGGCATCCAGCCCCGAAAACGGCTCATCCAGGAGCAGGATTTCGGGCTGTACGGCGAGTGCGCGCGCGATCGCGACGCGGCGGCGCATCCCGCCGCTGTATTTCGATACGGGCGCATCGTCCTCGGGATGGAGCCCCAGCGCGGACAGGAGGCGCGGGATACTTTCGGAATCCGTTCCCGTTACCAGTCGGACGTTTTTCGCCGCCGACAGGTGCATGATGAGCCGGTCTTCCTGAAAGACGCAGCCGATACGGCGGTCGTTTCCGGAAATCGTCCCCCTGTCCGGCAGGATCAGCCTCGCAGCGAGTCGGAGAACCGTCGTCTTGCCGCAGCCGGACGCGCCGAAGAGCATCGAGGGCACCCCGCGCGAAAACGTCGCGGAAAAATCGCGCAGCACGGTTTTTTCGCCAAATGCCTTTTCGACGCTTTGAAATACGATCTTTTCAGTCATGCGCTTGCCCTCCTCCGAAAAGCCGTGAGAGGCGCGCAAAGAACACGAGCGTGATTTTCTCAAACGCTACGCTGATGAGGACGATCGCGAGCGTCCACGCGAACAGTTCGTCTGTCGACCAGAAAAGCTTTGCACGGTACAGAGCATCGCCGATGGAGCCATCCGGCTGCCCGATGACCTCCGCCGCGACGCCCGCTTTCCAGCACATCCCGAGCGCGGAGCGGCACGCCGCAAGGAAATAGGGGAATGCCTGCGGGATGTAGATCGCAAGGATTTGTTCCCTGCGCCGCATCCGAAACACGCGCGCCATTTCGAGGAGCTCCGTGCTCGTGTTCTCGAGCCCCGTCAAAACGTTTCCGTACACCACGGGAAGCACCATCAAAAACGCGATGAGGATGGAGAGATTGTCCGCCTTAATCCATACGAGCGCCAAAATGACAAAGGAAGCCACGGGCATCGCCTTGGCTGCCGTCATCAGGGGGGAGAGGAGCGCCTTCACAAAGGCGGATGCCTTGCCCGCCCACGCGAGGAGGAGCGCCGCGATCGTTCCCAACGCGAACCCCGTCAGGATTTTTCCGAAGGAAAACAGCACCGCGCGATAGAAATCGCCCGTACCCATCATGCGCCAAAGCGTCTTTACCGCCTTGACGGGAGATACGAGCAACAATTCCTGCGCGACGGCGCGGCTCAAAAGCTCCCACGCGCACAACCAAAAGAGGATCGCGGCTGTGCGCGTGGCGATGGATTTTGCCTTATCCGAGA
>CAYFRC010000160.1:0-4697 GCA_964345325.1 uncultured Oscillospiraceae bacterium | reverse complement strand
TCCGATGAGCTCTTCATCGGTGACGGCCTTGTTGGGTCTGGACTCACTCATTGGCTGTTCCTCCTTTCTGAGGACCTGTGTTGTTTTGCTGTCCTCAGTACCCACTGGAGGGAAACCAGTGTTTTGAACGAAAAAATCTGAAAAAAATTTGACCGCCGCAGAATTGCTTCCACGGCGGCCCTTGTTGGATATTAGATGAAGTCCTTCAGGGCTTCACGCAGGATGGAGAACACCTTGTTCTTCTGGTAGTTGATGGTCGACTGGCGTTTGCCCATGTCGGCAGCGATTTCACGCTCCGTCTTGCCCTGCATGATAAGCTCGCAGATGCGTCTGCCGTCCGGGTCAAGGCGGTTCAGCTCGTCGTATAGAGCGTCGAGCAGTTCCTTATCCATAAGGATGGACTCCGCAGACGGTGCGTCGTCGGCCAGCGTGTCGCCAAGGGTAAGCTCGTCTTCCTCGCCGCCGATAGGCGTATCGATGGAAACCTTCTTACCGGCAGCGTAGAACGGGCAGCCGGGGCAAACACCGTCGCACTTCCAAAGCTGGGCCTTGGTGCAGCGGCACTCGCCGTTCTTCTGGGCATGATAGCGGGTGTTCCAGATGGGCTGGTAGTATGCTCTGTAAACTTCCTCGCTGACCTCGATAGGGGTCCCGTCGACTGGGATAAAGTAACGATTGTCTTTGTTTGCCATTTCTTTTTCCTCCAATGGTTTTCAGATTTGCGGAAACCACCGAAGGAAAAAGGTCCTGTGGGGTTTCCACAAGACCTATCCAATCGTTCAGAAGGTCAGCTGCCATAGTTGCTAAGGTTAATAAGGTCAGCGACCAGAAAAGTTTTTAAACTCTCGCCATATAGAGCTCATTGTATGAGATTTAATTTCGGGTTTTTTGTGCTATAATGTGTTTTAGTGGGGTTTGTTAGGGTTTGCGAATCCGATACAGCCACCACTTTTCGGCATGTAAATGACTGTCAATCGGAGGGATAACCTGTGACAATAAACGAATATCCTCGCCTGTGCGGAGGCACCTTCTTCACGTTGGTGTTACAAGCCCTCCGGCAACGAATGAAAGCGAGAGAACATTATTCTGGTGATAGCGACGGCCTGTCAGATCCAGAAGTGCTGGTTGGCCTGATCAGGGTAATCAATCCTGATTACCCTGATCCCGGCAAGGAAAATCTGAAAGGCACGGCAAACAACTACAAAGCCTGTAAGACATCGAATAGCACATACCTGCCATTTGATGACGAACAGGTATTATCAGCATTTGACTCCGTAGTGAGAACGGACTATCAAACGGCCTTGAACGGGATGATCGGTTTTGTAAATGACTTCCTCGATGTAGGCGAGACGGTTCATAAGGATGTCAATCTGGTCCGTGCCCTCATAGACCTGATTCAGCAGGATCAGACCATCAAAGCCAGTGACGAGTTCTATATCGGGCCGAATGGAGAGAAAAAGAAAAAGGCCGCACTTGGCGACCTCAAGGAAGTTTGCCTCCCGTCATTTCTTCTTGGCGTTTGGCACTACGTTGTTATGAATCGGAGAGACAATGCTGTAGGCAAAAAGACCTATGATGTTTGGTGTCCATCAAACGACCGAGCTCCAAGAAAGTACACCGCACATATGGGTGAAGGCCTTCTTGATAGCCTGACGACTTACACCGTTGATACTAAGGAAACGATAACCGCAGAGGTCGTTGACGAGCCTATAGAAGATGATGCTTCGGATGCAACCGGTCAGGATACACCTCCGGTGACTCAGCAGATGGTGAACAACAATCCGACGTTTTTCAACATCAACATCTCTGGTGGTAACAACAGCTTCTATCAGCACGTTGACAAGCTGACGATAAACAACGGAGGAAAACAAGATGAGTGACAGTTTACCGGTCAATTCCTCCGGCAATCTCCCGGTGCCGGGGAAGGCCGCCGAGATCACTGTATCCGGAGGCAATAACAATTTCGTTGCTCACGCTGATACCGTGGAGAACAATATCACGGTAATGCTGAATGATCCCAGATCAAGACGTGGCGAGAACAGAGCACGAATAACCTTTAACACAGACTTCTATCATCTGTTTGTGATTCTTGGCGAGAAGTTCGAGGACAACTATTTTCTGGTTCCCAAGGATCGTGCCTTGACCGAGAGCACAAACGATGAGCTGAAATCAAAATATGCGTCCCTCACGCCAGAAGCTATCGAGGGGCTGAAACGATATCCGGCCATCTTCGCTGACGAGAACCATTCCTACGGGAAGACGGACGATGCACAAGATGCTTATTTCGGGTTTGTGAAGGACGTAAAAATTCAAGACAACGGGATCAAAATCTACTACACGATTATAACGGCGATCCCGCAACAGATTTTAAATGAGCAGTGCTTTGAACTTGGCATCGGCGGAGCCAGATCGTTTAATGAACTGAACCGCACACATTGGGCACTGAAACAAATAAATCTAATTGAAGAATTGCAGAAAGCTGGAGTTCAGATTATTTGAATCGTAACTCTTGTAGAAAAATGGAGGTAATACGATGAGTCATGAGTATGAAGAAATGCAGGTCGAGAAGTGGGTTAATCTGGAAGATGTCGCTGAACATCTGAGCATCAGTCAAGATACAGTTCGCACATGGATTAAAGAAGGAAAGCTGCCCGTGTACCGGGCTGGCAAGCGATATAAATTCAAAATCTCTGAAGTTGATGAATGGGTCCGCAAAGGCAAAATTCAGGAATGAGCTTTGAGATTGGAAGCAGGATGGTGAATTGAATGCAACGTAAGGTACCTTCAGCAATTACGAATATCACGCTCAACAGAGCAACTTTTACAGATGTCCCGATTGATGGGCTCACATTCGTCAACTTCTTCTATGGTAATAACGGAGCGGGAAAATCTTCTATCGCTCACGCCATTGCGGAGGATGATGGAGTTGTCTGGGCCGACGGCAAAACCGCCGACGACTTTGATGTGCTCGTTTATAATCAGGATTTCATCAATGACAACTTTGTAAATTACGGCGATCTCAAAGGCGTCTTTATCTTCGGTGAAGAGGATATCGAGGCTAAAAAGAAGATCGCTGAACTCACAGATCAGAAAAAGCAGAAAATGGATGCTCGTCAGACAGCTCTTGATGAGCATAAAAAGAAAACAGATGGCCTTGCATCTGCGCTGACGCAGTTTCAGGACACCTGCTTTTCAAAGACTGCGGAAATCCGCAGACGCTTCGATAAGTGCATGGACGGCAAGAAGCAAAAGAAGAACTTTGCCGAGGCCGTACTTGGAGAAACAAAACCGACCGATCACGATCTGGCAGAGCTGGAGCGTCTCTATGACGTAGCTTTTGACGATTCAGCCAGAGCGTATACGGAGTTCAAAAAAGCCGCTGCTACCACCTACGGCAGTCTTCCCGGAAAGGACCTGCTCGATAGAATGATTGTCAGCAGCAGCGATACACCTTTCGCAAAATTTATGAAGGCCCTCGGTGACACAGCATCCGATTGGGTCCGTGATGGTCATACACATTATGCCGGTGCAGCGGGTGGAAAATGCCCGTACTGCCAGCAGAAGCTCCCGGCAAACTTCGAGGCGGATATTGCGGCTACCTTTGACGCTCAGTATCAGCAGGATATCCGTGATCTTGGGCAGTTCCAGACTGTGTATGAAAGAGAGACCAGAGAGATTGTCTGGGTGCTTCAAGGTAATGCCAGCGACGTTATGCCGACGATTGATCTGACTGCGTATCAGGAAAAACTCGCCCTGTTGGAGAGTAACTTTGAAATCAACCGTCAGCGCATTGCTGAGAAGGTCAAAGAACCGTCAAAGACCATTTCTCTTGAGGATACCGATACGCTTCTGTTGGAAATTGGTGCAATGATTGACGAAATCAATAAGCAGATCAAGGCCAATAACGATGTTGTTTCTGCCAAGAGATCCAGCAAGAGCAAATGCAAGACGGAAATCACGCAATACCTTGCATTCATGCTGGCTGCCGACGTGAAGAGCTATCAGGATGAAGTGGCCCAGCTCCAGAAGGAAATCGATGATGTTACTGAACGTGGCAAGAAGCTCAGGAAAGAAATCGGAGACCTGACAAAGGAGATCTCCGACTTGAATAAGCACAATGCGAATACCGAGGCTGCCATCGACAGCATCAATAAAATTCTGAAGGATTCAGGGTTCCAAGGCTTCAGCATTCGTGCTAAGGAAGGCGTGGAGAACGTGTATGAGGTTATCCGTGAAGACGGCTCCATCGCAGAAAACCTCAGTGAGGGTGAACGGAACTTTATCGCATTCCTGTACTTCTACCATCAGGTTCGTGGCAGTATGAGCAGCGAGGAGCTGAAGGAAAAGATCGTCGTTATCGATGACCCGGTATCCAGCATGGACAGCACGGCCCTGTTCCTCGTCAGCGCAATCGTCCGGGAGATGGTTAACATCTGCCGGAACAACACCGAGTACCTAAATCCGAAAGTTCCCGGCGACTATATCAAGCAGCTGTTCGTTCTGACGCATAACGTGTACTTCCACCGTGAAGTCACTTACCAGCAAGTCGGTTATTACAACTGCACATCGTTCTACATGATCCGGAAGAACGACAACATCTCCACTATCAAGCTCTGCAAGCGGCAGAGCAAGGATGTCCCGACCGAAGAAGAAAACTATAATCCGGTCCAGAACTCCTACGCCGCTTTGTGGGACGA
>CAYFRC010000159.1:2115-4718 GCA_964345325.1 uncultured Oscillospiraceae bacterium | reverse complement strand
CAAACGGCTGCGAGGCGACGGCACTATCAACGCTCATGAGGATGAACGGCATCGAGGTTTCTAAGACAGAGGTCGCGGATGCAATGCCGAAGGGAATGGACTTTGTAAACGAGTATTGGGGAGACCCCTATTCAAAGAAAGGCTGGTCATGCATGGCTCCCTGTTCTGTCTACACGGCAGGGCTGTTCGGGGTGGAGGCCGAGGACATGACGGGGACGCCTCTGAGGGAGCTTCCCTTGCCCGCAACGGTTTGGGTGACGATAAACATGAAAGAGCCTGTCTGGTCTTCCTATGAGCTTGAGGGCTACAAGTTGGCAGAGAACCCTCATTGTATAACGGTCACAGAGGTTGGCTCGGAGGTGAGAGCGCTAGACCCTCTGATGGGGTGGGTCGAACTAGATGTAGAAGAGTTTGACGGTGTCTATCAGGCGATGGGTATGCAGGCAATAACGATTAAGGAGAGAGTATGAAAGGCATTAAAGACTTACAGGACGAGGTCCACATGAACGCAGTTCTGCACGGATTTTGGGATGAGGGGCTAAACATCCCTGAGAAGCTTGCCCTTATCCACAGCGAGGTGTCGGAGGGCCTTGAAGAGTATCGAAAGAACGGAGCAGACAGGAAGATGTTCCTTTACACAGACCCCGAGACAGGAAAGCCCGAGGGCTTGGCTTCGGAGCTGGCAGATACCGTCATCCGCTGCCTCGACCTGGCTGGAGGGCTTGGGATAGACCTCGAAGAAGCTATCGGCGTGAAAATGGAATACAACAAAACGAGAGAGCGCAAGCACGGCAAGGTGTGTTAAGGAGGGCATGGATGGAAATCAAAAGAGACTATATAGGAAGCGCAGACGCTCATGCGATTTACGTAGGAAGGTACGACTCATTGATTCGCTCGAAGATGAAAGACAGCGACTTCAAGTCTGCCCGAATGCAGAGAGGCCTGACTCTAGAGCGAGACATCATCGAGCAGTACAGGGACAGCGGGATACATGGGCTCTCTGGGGAGGCTACGTTGGATTTTCAGGTGAGGGTCACCCACCCAGAAATGGACTTATGCAAGGCGACCCTTGACGGACTCCTGGTTGATGGTCCTGCTCGGATAATCACAAAAGCAAAAACCTCTGAACACGAGGCTCCAGAAGACGAGCAGGACCTCATGGTCAAGTACTCCAACTACTATTACCAAGTCCAGTGGCAGATGTGGCTTGAGGGCTGCGGGGCTGTAGTCCTCTGGTGCAAGTGTCCGCCCATGGAAGAGAGCCCTTACGACGAGGATGGTTGGCTCGACATAACCGAGATACCAGTAACGCCCAACCCTGCCGTATGGAAGGTCTTTGAGGCTAATGCCCCCGAGTTCTGGGAACAGTGGGAGAAAGCCAAGGAAAGTCTGACAGGCGGGGAGGACCTCAGCGAGTATGTAGACATTGGGGCTTATCTTGCCGCAGTCGAAGAAGAGGCTGCGATACAAAAGGCAATCGAAGAGAAGGTATCCGACCTCATCCTCAAGGCGGAGGAAGCGAAGAAGACTGCTGACAAGGTCCGTGCCGCGATGCTGGAAGCCATGAGGGACAACAACATTGTCAAGTACGACAGTCCTGCACTGACCGTTACCTATGTGGCTCCCTCAAAGAAGAGGTCTGTAGACGTAGATGCGTTAAAGAAGGCGGGCCTTTATGACCGATACCTGAAGGAATCCGTGGTGAAGGAGAGTATCCGAATCAAGGTGAAGGAGGTCGAGAATGCCCTTGCCTAAAGAGTTAAAAAAGGAGCTTGCTAATTGCAGAGGGTACGACTGCGAGTGTTCAGCATATTACGAAGGAGAGTGTTGCTGCTCTGCGGATTGGCGCTCAAGAGACGAGGTGGTGATGGACTGGGTGAGGAAGCACCCACAAACGAGAGAAGTCGTTATCGACGCTTATATTTTCGACTAGGAAGAAGGAGATAATTATGGAAATCAAACCAAGAGTACAGCAAGCAAACAGGCGGGACAATGTAATCGTATACGGAGAGCCCCTGTCGGGGAAGACGACCTACGTCAAAAACCAGGTAGAAGAAAAGACTACCCTCCATATCCAGACGGACGGAAATGCCCGTCCAGGGTCTGTCGTGGTTGATGCTACGGATTGGGACACCCTCCTCGCGTGTATCGACTACGCAATCAAGAATGAAAAAATACAAACCATCGTCCTAGACCTCCTTGATGACGCGGTCGCTTTTGCAGAGGCTCGAGCTCAGGCCCGTTTGGGGATGAGCGGCAAAGCCGACATGAAGGGTGCCTACAACCGCTTTGTCAACACGGTAGGGGAACTGGTCAAGGAGTCTGTGCTTCGTCCCCTGCTCATGAGCGGCAAGCAGGTCTACGTAATTATGCACTCAATGACGAACGCCCAGGGAGAAGAGGTCCCGTGCTTCGGTTCTTATTCTTCCGACGCTATGGCAATCCTCAACTGGGTGAAAGGACGTTCAGGGAAAATCGTACGCTGCGTCGAGTCCGCTGGCGTATACGAGCAGATAGTAGAAGCTGAACGAATCTACGAAGAGCCAGAGCCCGCACCCGTCGCGCCCGAGACGCGAGCAGAGCTTGCCGCCGAGACAGAACTC
>CAYFRC010000159.1:0-2105 GCA_964345325.1 uncultured Oscillospiraceae bacterium | reverse complement strand
GCAAGCCTCCCGTTAAGAAGGCTGTGTAAGAGGAAGGAGCATCATTGAGGCCACGCAAGCCTCCCGTTAAGAAGGCTGTGTAAGAGGAAGGAGAGCTGTTGAGAGAACACATGCCACCCTAGGCGCACTGTCGCCCTTGCAATGACTGACACGAACATATTTTAAGGAGAAAAATTATGGCTAGTTACACCACTATCAGAGGATACATCGAAGACATCTATGAAGCAGAGACCGACAAAGGCAAGTCCTACCTGGGTATCCGCTTCTACACCAACGACCCCCACGACAACGACACGGGCTACCACGACATAAACCTGTGGTTCACGACCGACAAGGCTATTGAGATAGCCCAAGAGAAGATAGACCGCCTTGCAACAATAGCAGGGGTCACCCTTAAAGGGGCCAAGCCTAAAACGGCGGCAGCTGCGGTCAAGATGCTGTCCCGCGAGGAGTTTGTCGCACTGGAAATCCCTATTACCGTCCAGCCAGACGAATTCGAGGGAAAGATTCGTGCACGCTATGATGTCGGGTGGACAGGGGAGCCGAAGGGCTTCGTCCAGTCAGGCTTCGACCGATTCAAGGACCAGCTTGCTGAGCGTATGCAGGAAATCAAAGGCCAGGGAGCCCCTGTTTATGCGGCGGCCCACGAGCAGGTTCCCGTATCCGTGTACGAGGGAGCCGACTCGGTCTACGAAGACGATATACCGTTTTAGTCATGGCGCGCCTCTGATTGGAGGAGGGGGAGCTGTGGCGGATGTATTTAAGACAAAGGAGAAGATTATGGAAGAGAAAACCTATACGAAGAATGACATCATGGGGGCGCTGAACAAGATAAAGGCCCCTATAGACAAAGACACCGAAGAGATGGAAGCCGAAATTTTCAGGTCTTTTTACCTCGGGGCAGAGATTCTCTCCGAAGCTATTTTAGACGGTCTCGGAGAAAGGGAAGTGAGGAACAAAAAAATATTCCATGCCATTACCTCCATGGTTGAAGACTTGACGTCTCGGGCAGAAAAGGCGGAGAGCCAGCTTCGCAATGCTAAAGGGCTGTAATGGCAAAGACCAGAAGTAGGAAATACCAAGAGTATCTGACCTGGAAGGCGTTCTCCAGATATATCAGGGTGAGGGACTCTATCCGCACCACGGGGACGCTCTCCAGGGTCAAGTGCTTCACTTGCGGAGAAGAGCTGGACACGGCGGCCTCTCAGGCTGGACACATCGTGTCGCGAAGCTACAGTGCCGCCCTCTACAACGAGAGGGTTGTCTTTGCCCAGTGTATCCACTGCAACTACAGGTACGAAGGGAACCATATCTTCGGCTTCCTCCACCTCGCGGAAATGGTCGGGTTCGACAGGGCTGTGGATATCGTTATGGCCTCTGCGGCACCGAAGTCTTTCTCCATGTTAGACCTGGAGGACATCGAGGAAGGCTGCGAGGCTGCGGTAGAGGTAATGGAGGAATACTATTTAGAAAGGAGCCGTCAGTGATATCTCCTGAAGAGGCTGGCCGCCGAACTGAGTTCCTTGCGTCCCTAAAAGTTACAGACGAAGAGCTTAGGCAGCTTGAGGAATCAGCCTCGCGTTGGAAGCACTTCGAGCACTTCGAGTACGTGGCCTACCTTCGGATACTCAACGGTGCTGGAATCAAGCTGTCCCAACTGCCCGAGGAGCCGAGCAAGGCCACCCAGTCCGACCGAGACAGGATGCGCCATATCTATGAGGCCTGGGCAAGCGGAGAGGCTTTGGCCCCTGGGTCCCTCTTTGCTGGATGCCGAGACGTGAGGGAGAAGATAGCCCGACTCACCGAGCTGTCGGAAGAGGACCTCGTGTTTGTTGCCGATGATTTAGGTGTGGAGTTTACTGTGCGAAAGTACGCCCAAGCACTTCTGACTAGCGACATCAAGGAGACTCATGAGATACTTAACCAAGCACTTGGAAAGCCCCTTGAGCGCAAGCTGACAGAGAACAGGAACGTCAACGCTTTCGCCGACCTATCCACGGAGGAGATAAGGGCATACCTGGGTGAAAGCGAAGGAGAAGACGAGCCAGTAGAAATCGAGGTACTTGAAGATGAAGACTAGAGGAATGGATCCGTGGAAGGGTGTC
>CAYFRC010000158.1:0-4728 GCA_964345325.1 uncultured Oscillospiraceae bacterium | reverse complement strand
ATCTTCACGCATGACCTTGAGACGTGGAAGGCGAAGGGCAACCAGGATCTGTACGGCGTATCCATCGCCTACGGTCCGGGCGACTTCATTCCCAATTACGAAAAGAACACCCCTGAGTACGAAAAGTACGGCGAGACCCAGTTCCAGCCGCTGCCGGTGCTCAAGGGCTGCGACACGCCCATATTCCACCGCAACTCCTACGGCGTAACCCTGTTCCGCACGCAGATGGCGGTGACCGACAACTGCGACGACACCAAGAAGGCCATCATCCTGCGCTGGTTCGACAACCTCTTCGAAGAGGAGAACTCCGTGCAGTCCCAGTCGGGCCGTCTCGGCGTCAGCATCGAGAAGTTGGACGTGGGTCTGTATCGCGAGCTCGACAGGAGCGATTGGACAGAGGACTTCGAAACCGCCAACAGCTGGGGCTATATCTTCACGCAGTCCCTGCCGCGCTGGTATCACGATTCGAAGGTGCTCCCGTTCGGCAAGGACGAGGTGGAGCCCAGCTACAACGACATGTGCGACGCGCTCTATGAGCCGTACCTGAACGATACGTTTGTCAAGGTTTGGGCGACGAACGAGGCGGATGTCGCGCGCGCGTCCATCCTGTCTACGGACATCAACAGCTATGTGAAGAGCATGATCGCCCAGTTCATCTCCGGAGAAACGGAATTGAACGACGATTCTTGGGCGGCATACTGCGCGCAGCTGGATACCTATGGTCTTGCGGAACTCACCGAGATCAACTGCCGCACGCTGAACGTGGAAGCGTACTAATCAAAGAGCACAGAGCCCGCGGGAACGGACAGTATCTGTTCCCGCGGGCTTTTCTGTTATGCGTTTGCTCGATTAAGAAATGGCGAAAAGGCTTGCGAAGGGCGGGAAAGTGTGGTATCATGAGTATATAAAGATAAAGGGGATGATATCCGAAATGGATGCCGGCGGTATTCCTTTATGGATTGCGATTTTGCTTCTTTTGTTTGTAGGCAGCTGGATTTCTGCTGCTACGGAGATTGCGTTCGTCGGAATGAATAAGCTGCGCGTGAAGACGATGGCAGACGACGGCGACCAACGCGCGAAGATCGCGATGAAAATCTCCGATAATTTTGACCACGCACTCACAGCGATTCTGATCGGGAACAACGTAGTGAACGTGGCAAGCGCCGCGATTGCGACGATGCTCGCTACGAGACTTTGGGGTGTGGGATCTGTCGCTGCAATTACGCTTATTTTGACGATTTTCATGATTTTCTTCTGCGAGATGTTGCCTAAGAGTTATGCGAGAAAAAAACCGGAAGAAATTGTGCTTAAGGTCGCGAGGCCTCTCAGCGTGTATATACGCATCGTTAGGCCGTTGACGAGCTTTTTTTCCGCGTTTGCTAAATCGATGGCGAATTTGTTCCCCGAGGACGATGTGCCCTCTTATACGGAGGACGAATTGGAAGACATTCTGGAGACGATCGAGGATGAGGGCGTTTTGGACGCGGAGGAGCAGGAACTCGTTCTGTCCCCCTTTACGTTTAGCTAGAAGACTCCGCGCGATATCCTGATTCCCATGGATACGTTTGCGTTCCTTGATGTAAAAGATGGGGAAGAAGCGGTCGCAAAAACGATTCGGGAACACCCGTATTCCCGTTTTCCGGTGTTTAATTCCTCTCCGGATCATGCCGTAGGGATTTTGCATGTGAACCGTTTTTACCGCGCGCGACTCCTGGGAAAATATAAGGGGCTTGCGCCGCTCCTGCTTCCGATGAAGAGCTATCCTGCGGACATTGTGATCGACGACCTGATGACCGAGATGAACCGCAGAAGGCAGCACATGGCGCTCATTAAGGACGACGATGGGACGCCGCTCGGCATCGTGACGATGGAGGACATATTGGAAGAACTTGTCGGCGACATTTACGACGAAGACGATACGCCGCCGGGGACGCCGCATCGATCGCACGCCCCGAAAGCCCATACATAGCGCCTTGGGTAGTCCCCCACATAGGGCCCGCCTAAAGGCGAGCCCTATGTGGGGGACATGGGCGGAGGGGCTGCGGCCCCTCCGCACCTCCCCGGAGCCGGTTGCCCCGGCAGAGCAATAAGGAGTTGAATTGGTTTCGTGGACACTACCGGCAGTTATATAATTGGCATTCTCGTGCTGCTTTTGTTTTCGGCCTTTTTTTCAGCGAGCGAAATCGCATATACGAGTGTAAATGTGCTGCGGCTCAAAAAGAGTGCGGAGAGCGGCGGAAAATGGGCGCAGCTTGCGATGCGTGTACATGATAAGTACGAAAACGCATTGACGACGATTTTGATCGGGAACAACCTCGTGAACAACGCCGCTTCCTCTCTTGCCACATTGATCGCGATCACGGTATTTGGAGAGGGCGCGACGGGCATTGCGGGTATACTCATCACCGTGTTGTTGCTCATGTTTGGCGAGATCACGCCGAAGACCATCGCGAAGCATAACAGCGACAAGTTTGTCCTGATTGCCGCCGCGCCGCTTTGGGTCATGATGTTGATCTTGTCGCCGGTGATTGTTCTGATCAATCGCTTTTTGCAGCTCACCTCGCGCCTTTGGAGCGGCAAGGGGACCGAAGAAGAAGAGGCGCAACCGACCATTACTGAGCAGGAGTTTCAGCAGATTTTAGAGGTGGTCGAAGACGAAGGCGTAATCGACGAGGATACGACGCAGCTCATGCAATCCGCGATGGACTTTGATGATATCACGGTCGGGCAGATGCTGACCCCGCGCATAGAGATGGCGGCGTTCGACATCGACGACGGAAACGAAGACCTTTTGAAGCTGATTTTGGAAACACAGTATTCGCGCATCCCCGTCTATGAAGAAACCATCGACCAAATCATCGGCATACTGCCCTCGAACCATTTCCTGCGGGAAATGGATCTGAACGGGACGGCGGACATACGCAGCCTGCTCGTCAAACCCGTGTTTCTGCACAAGACGATGCGGCTGGACGACGCGATGCAGCGTTTGCGCGTTGCGCGCACGTTTATGGCTGTCGTGACGGACGAATACGGCGGAACGCTCGGCATCGTCACGATGGAGGACCTTTTGGAGCAGCTCGTCGGCGATATTTGGGATGAGACGGACGACATTGTGGAGGAGTGCAGCAAGGTATCCGATGACACCTATGCGTGTGCCGGCACCATGAGCATCCACGAATTCTTCGACGAGATCGATTATGAGGACAAGGACTTTGAAAGCGCATATACGACCTTGGGCGGCTGGGCGATCGAGATGCTGGACGCGCAGCCGGAGGCGGGGAAGAGCTTTGTGTACGACCGGTTGACCGTGACGGTCACCAAGATGGACAAGATGCGCGTAGACAGGCTTACGGTCAAGGTCGCGCCGGAGGAACAGGAAGAGAGTGCGCTGTGAAGAAGAGAAAAATCACCGCAATCGCCGCGATAATAGGGCTGCTCATCCTTATGATTCTGATTTACCGCTATGCGGGGCTTCCGCTGCTTGAGATGCTCAAAGACCCGGAGGTTCTGAGAGAATGGTCGCAAGACGGGGGGATAGGGCACCGCATCGCCTTTGTGCTGATCGTCGCGATGCAGGTGGTCGTGGCGGTGATTCCCGGAGAGCCGTTTGAGATCGCCGCCGGCGCTATCTACGGCGCGGTGGAGGGAACGATCCTGTGCCTCGTCGGAAGTGCCTTTGGGGGGCTCATCGCCTTTTGGCTGGCAAAGAAATTTGGAACAAAGGTTTTGGAACTGTTTTTCGACAGGGAGCAGATAGACTCCGTGGCTTTTTTGCGGGACGCGAAAAAGCTGCGGCTGGTCACGGCGATCGTGTTTTTGATCCCGGGGACGCCGAAGGACATTTTGACATACGGCGCGGGGCTTACGAAGATCGACGCTGCGTCGTTTCTTCTGATTTCTACGCTCTGCAAGCTGCCGAGCATCGTATCTTCGACGTGGGGCGGCGATGCGCTGCTTACGGGGAATCTGAAGCTGGCGGGGCTGATTCTCGTCGCGACGCTGATTATAAGCGGGCTGGGGCTGCTTGTGTATCGCAAGATCACGGACCGCAAAGCATCCAAATAGGCGGGGGAGGATCTACGCAATCCATCCCCCGCCGAGCAGCATATTTCCATCGTACATGGCGAGTGCCTGCCCCGGCGCGGGGGCGCGCAGCGGCTCGTCCGTCACAACGCGGCAGGACGTGCCGCATTTTGTGACGGTCGCCATAGGCATTTCCCAGCGCGTGTGGCGCGCGCGGACGACGGCGCGAAACGATTCGGGCGGCTCCTCCGCGATCCACGAACAGTTTGTGACAGTGACTTCGCTGCGAAAGGTATCTTCCCACAGGGCGAGCGTAATGGTGTTTGTGCTGGCATCGATGGAGGAAATGTACAGGCGCCTGCCGTTCAACATCTCGTGCCAGCGCTGGCCGACGGTATAGCGGTGGATGCCCATGTGCCGGCCGATTTCCCTTCCCTGAAACAGAAGCGCGCCTTCGGGCGGCACTTCGCCGCGCGATTCGATCCATTCGATATAATGCATACCATGAATAAAGCAGTTTTCGCGGCTGTCGGGCTTTTCGGCGACGGGGAGCCCGACTTCGCGGGCGATTTCGCGAACTTGTTTCTTGGCGTATGCGCCCAAGGGGAGCAGCAGGCGCGCGACCTGCCCGGGGAGGAGCCTTGCGAGCATATAGCTTTGGTCGCAGGAGGGGTGCCCCGCGTAGATGTGCCTTCCGTCGCAGAG
>CAYFRC010000157.1:0-4795 GCA_964345325.1 uncultured Oscillospiraceae bacterium | reverse complement strand
TGACGGGGCGCATCTCGAGGGGCCGTTCATCAACCCCTCGGCGCCCGGCGCGATGTGGGCGGATGCCGTGCTGGAGCCGACGATCGAAAACTACAAAAAAATCACCGAAGGGTATGAAGACATCGTCCGCCTTGTGACGCTTGCGCCCGAGGTGCAGGGTGCGGGCGAATTGATTCGATACCTCGTCGCGCGCGGCGTGAAGGTTGAGGCGGGGCACACCGTCGCGAATTCCGAAGAGGCGGGGGAGGCGTTTGAAAACGGCATCGACGGCATCACGCACTTCTTCAACGCATCCACGCCCATACGGCACCGGGAGCCGGGGATCCTCGCGGAGGCGCTGGTGAACAAGGACGTATATTGCGAAGTGATCGGCGATTTTGTCCACCTGCACCCCACCGCCGTAAAGCTGATAGCGACCTGCAAACTGCCCGACCGCATGATTCTCATTTCCGACGCGGTATCGACGGCGGGGCTGCCCGACGGGGAATACGGGGAGGGAGCGGACGCGGTGGTCGTTCGCGGCGGCGTGGCGCGCACAAAGAAGGGCGCGCTCGCGGGCGGCGCATCGGTGCTCATCGAACAGGTGCGAAACATGATGGAAATCGGCATGGCGCCCGAAAACGCCTTCCGCGCGGCATCGACAAACCCTGCGCGGTACCTGAACATTTCCGGCGGGAACATATTCATCGGCGGCGAAGCCGATTTGCTGTGCCTCGACGGCGAACTGAAGCCGATGGCGACGATCCTCGGGGAGAAGACCGTCTACGGGCACGGATAAGCGTTCGCCGTTCCCCTTGTCGCGGCGAACCGAACGGTTTCGGCGCGGAAGCCGAAAACAACTCCGTCACAGCGGCTTTTTCCCGGGCTTTCTGGGGTAGGCGGCAGGCGTCGGCCGTGCCTTTTCCGCGACGAACAGCGCGTGCTCCCAGTCGCGGTTCGGGATGTTTGCGGGGACGATTTCGCACTTGCCCGCACCCAAGATGCGCAGCGCATTTTTCGCCTCATCCGCTTCCTCCGCGCATTGGGGGCCTTTGTAGGCGATGAGCCTGCCGCCCGTTTTGACGAACGGCAGCGTCCATTCCGCAAGCGCGTTCAGGCGCGCGACGGCGCGTGCGGTCGCGCAATCGAATTTTTCGCGATAGCGTGCCTCGTGCCCGAGATCCTCCGCCCTTCCGTGGATCGCTTCGGCGTTTAGGGAGAGTTCGCGAATCACCTCGTTCATGAAGGTAACCCGCTTTGCCTGCGCGTCCAAAAGCACGATGGATACCTCGGGCATCGCGCACGCGAGCACGATGCCGGGAATGCCCGCGCCCGCGCCGACATCGATCAGGCTGCGCATCCCCTTCGGGAACACGCCCGTCGAAAGCGGGGAGAGTGCGTCCAGATAGTGTCTGTACACCGCCTCGTCCTCGCCTTCCATACCGCGCACCAGGTTCATGCGGGCGTTCCCCTCGCGCAAAAGCGCGTCGAAGCGGGCGATTTTTCGGGCGGCATTCTCCGTAAGCGAAATATTCATGCCCAACGAACCGGAAATAATCACGTTTTCAATCATATTTTAACCACCCCGAAGCGTTTTTATGGTATTATAACACAGGGGTATCTCTTGCGCAAAGCCCGCAGACGAAATTCTCCGCACGATGGAGGTAAATTTCGTCGAAATACCGGAGTTGCGCAGGTTTGTACTTTTTGAAAATCAAAGCTTGGAGGGATTACTAATGGGTGTTGAACGCAATCTGCCCCTCATCCGTGAGCGTAGACAAGCGCTGCTTACGGGCGAAGCCGATCGCATCGCCGAACAGAAGAAGCTGAATAAGCTGACGGCGCGCGAGCGGGTCTCTGCGCTGTTCGATCAGGGGTCCTTTGTGGAATTGGACACGCTGGTCGGCGGGAGCATGGGCGCCGGTGTCATTACGGGCTATGGCCTCGTAGACGGACGCCCCGTTTATACGTTTGCGCAGGACTTCACCGTGCTCGGCGGAGCCGTCGGCGCGGAGCAGGCGCGCAAGATCAACAAGGTGCAGTGCCTCGCCGCGAAGACCGGCGCTCCCTTGGTCGCGATGTTCGACTCCAAGGGCGCGCGCTGCGCCGAAGGTATCGCCTCTGTGAGCGCATACGCGCAGATCGCGCAGAAGACTGCGCAGCTTTCCGGCGTCGTTCCGCAGATCGCGCTGGTGCTCGGCCAGTGCGCCGCGAGCGCGACCGCCATCGCCGCGATGTTCGATGTAGTGATCGCCTCCGATGCCGTGCGCATGTATGTGAACGGCCCGCAGGTCGTCTCCGCGAATACGTGCAAGCAGGTCTCCGCCGAGGATTTGGGCGGCGCGAAAGCGGTCGCCGAAAACGGACTCGCGAATCTGGTCGCCAAGACCGATGCGGAAGCAATCGCCCTTGCGAGGACGGTGCTCTCCTACCTCCCGGACAACAGCCTGGACGGCGGCCTTATTGAGGACGCGCACGACGACATGAACCGCGAAACGCCCGTATTCGAATCCTACGACAAGGTCGAGGATATGCATCAGGTGATCGCGGAAGTCGCAGACAACGGCACGTTTGTTGAGTTCTCCGCAGAATACGCCAAGGACATGATCGTTGGCCTCGCCAAGCTCGGCGGCCATTCAGTCGGCATCATCGCCAACCAGCCCAACTTGGAAGAAGGCGCGCTGACGGCAGCGGGCTGCGAAAAGGCGTCACGCCTTGTCGCGCTGTGCGACTGCTTCAATATGCCGGTCATTTCCTTTGTCGACACCGTCGGCACCGGGGTCGCCTGTGCATGCGGCCAGGGCAAGCTCGCCCGCGCCTGTGCAAAGCTCGCCGGCTCCCTGTACGATGCAGGCGTCGCCCGTATCGCGCTCATCACCGGAAACGCGGTCTCCACGGGCTATATGGCGCTCGCCTCCCGTGCCGCGGCGGACATGGTGTTCGCGTGGCCCGGCAGTGTCATCTCTCCCTTCACCGCAGCGCAGGGCGTGCAGGTCACCATGGCGGACCGCCTCGCCGGTGCGGAGGACGCGCTCGCCAAGAGGAAGGAACTGGAAGAGGAATACAAAAACAACGTCGCCGACGGCATCGAGGCCGCGAAGCTGGGCTTGGTGGACGACGTCATCGAACCCGCGCAGACGCGCCAGATGCTCTGCGCCGCCGTCGAGATGCTCTCGGGCAAGAACGAGACGTGCCTGCCCAAGAAGCACGGAAACCTGCCCGTTTAAGGCGGAAAGGCGGATGTACAGATGAAACTTACATTTGGTCTTACGGTCATGGTCATCGGCCTTCTGGTCGTCTTCGTCGGGCTGATCATCCTGATTTATATCGTGGAAGCGATTTCATGGATCATGCGGAAGGCGGAGAAGAAGGAAGCGCCCGCGCCCGTCGTCGAAGCGCCTGTGGCGGCATTCGAGGCGGAACCCGAACTTGAAGAAGAGCAAGAGGATGAAAACATCCCCTATGTCATCGCGGCGGCGATTGCGACCTGCGAGGACAATGCCAAGACGTTTGTCGTGCGCAGCGTGCGCCGCGTAGGAAGCGGATGGGCGGCCAATGCCCGCCGCGAGCAGATCATCGGCTATTGATTTTTTGAAAATCGCGAGGAGGATATCAAAATGCGTAAATTCAACATCACCGTGAACGGCCAGACCTACGAAGTCGAAGTCGAAGAAATCTCCGCAGGCGCGCAGGTAGCAGCGCCCGCGCCCGTCGCCGCGCCCGCCCCGAAGGCAGCGCCCGCGCCCGCGCCCAAGACCGCGCCCGCACCCAAGGCCGCCGCGCCCGCAGGCGCCGAGACGATTAAGTGCCCCATGCCCGGCACCATCATGTCCGTGAACGTGAATGTCGGCGACAGCGTGAAGAAGGGGGATATCCTACTGATTCTTGAAGCCATGAAGATGGAAAACGAAATCATGGCTCCCCGCGACGGCGTAGTGGCCTCCGTTATGGTGTCCAAGGGCTCCGCCGTCAACTCCGGCGACGCGCTCGTGGCTCTGAAGTGAGTAACAGAGAAAAGTGTCAAGGAGGTAGGGATTCCATGAAAGCACGTTCCATCGGCAAAACGCTGCTCGCGTTGCTGCTGGTCCTCATGTGCCTGTTTGGTCTGACCGCCTACGCGGAAAACGCGGCTGTGGAAGAAGCTGCGGAAACCGCCGTTGCGGCAGATGCGACGGCTGAGGATACAACTGCGGAACCCGCCGCTGCCGAAGAAACGGCTGCAGCGGAGGAACCCGCAGAAGCCGCCGCAGCGGATGTCGCGGCAAAAGATACGGCTTCCGAGGAGGAAGACGCACCCTATACCATCGATTTCAAAGAGGCGCTCGTAAAACTTTGGAACTCCACGGGTTTTTCCGCCGGCACGTGGCAGCAGTATGTGATGATTTTGATCTCCTTCGTGCTGCTGTATCTGGCGATCGTCAAGCAGTTTGAGCCGCTGCTCCTTCTGCCGATCGCGTTCGGCATGCTGCTTGCGAACCTGCCGCTGGCGGGGATGATGAATCATCCCACGTATGTCGGCTTTGAGACGCTCGAAGAGGCGATCGCCTACGCCAAATCCGTCAACAAGGACCTTTCGTCCATCGTCAACGGATATTGCGAGAACCTTGGCGCAATGGGCTTTCAGGTTCCCGACAAGAACGGCGGACTTTTGTACTATCTCTATCAGGGCGTAAAGCTCGGCATCTACCCGCCGCTCATCTTCATGGGCGTCGGCGCGATGACGGACTTCGCTCCCCTGATCGCGAACCCGAAGTCCCTGCTTCTGGGCGCTGCGGCGCAGTTTGGTATCTTTATCGCCTTCATCGGCGCGATTCTG
>CAYFRC010000156.1:0-4818 GCA_964345325.1 uncultured Oscillospiraceae bacterium | reverse complement strand
ATGCGGATCCTGCGGGAAGGGCTCGCCCTTCTCGTCCAGATACAGCGCCTTAAACATCTTCACGACGCGCTTGAGGTCGTCCGCGGTCAGGTCGGTATCAATCTTTACGCCCTTTTCCGCCTTCACGGATTCGAGCAGCTTTTCAAACTTCTCCTTCTCCACGCCCATGACGACGTCCGAGAACATATGGATGAACCGGCGATAGGAGTCGTACGCAAAACGCTCGTTGTTCGTGAGCTTTGCAAGCCCCTCGACCGCCACGTCGTTCAGGCCAAGGTTCAAAATTGTGTCCATCATGCCCGGCATGGATGCGCGGGAGCCGGAGCGCACGGAGACGAGGAACGGATTTTCGAGGTCGCCGAACTTCTTGCCGCAAATCTTCTCGGTCTCGGCGAGCGCCGCATCGATCTGCCGCAGAATCTCGTCGGAGATCGTCTTGCCGTCGTGGTAATACGCCATGCAGGCTTCCGTGGTTACGGTGAAGCCCTGCGGCACGGGCAGCCCCAACTGCGTCATCTCGGCGAGGTTTGCGCCCTTGCCGCCGAGCAGATCGCGCATACCCGCGTTGCCCTCGCGGAACAGGTAAACGAATTTGTATGTCATATTCATCCCCCTATATCAGTACATTGATTCTGTAATTTTAAACCAAATTGAAGATGGCGTCGAGATTGATTTTGTTATGTTTTTGGAAAGGCGCCTTCCTTTGGGAAAATTAGCGAAAACTGTTCGCACCGCGCCCAAAAACGCCGCCCGGCATGAAGAGCCGAGCGGCGCGCTGTACGCATGTGTCAGTCCACCGAGATCTCGCAGATGAGGGAATCGCCGGAGATATAGGTGTATATCGTCAGTTCGTCGTACCCCGTGTAGCGGAAGGAGAAATCGTAATCGGCATTGTAGTCGGTCATGATCGCGTCGCTCGAAGAGGATACGTAGTCCTGATTGTAATTGGAGCCATAGGTGCGCTTTTCTAAAATGACGATATCATCGATATCTTCGAGCGCGAGCCACAGCCCGCTCGCGACGATCGCAACGCCTCCGCCAACGACCTTCACGCCGCGCCCGTTGATCGCCTTTTCATAGCCGTAGGCAGCCGTTCTGGGGCCTACGATATCGTTGAAGGAGAATACGTCGTTGTGCTGGAGCGTGTAGCCCGAGATGCTGTTCGCCGCAAGGTCGACGTTGTTGATGAGGGCGCTGGAGCCATCGAGTTCTATCGAGCTGGAGCCCGCCGAAGAGCCGCCGCCACCGCCGCCGCCGGAATCGTTGGAGAGCGAACAGTATACGTAGTTTTTGTCGCGCCACATATAGATCGTGAACTCGCCGTATTCGTTGTAGAAGCTGAAATCGGTCTTGTTCTTGTAGTCGGTGACGATCGCGTCGGAGCCGGATGTGACGTAGTTGTCTGTAAACTTCGAGCCGTAAACCTTCTTCTCGTCATATTCGATGCCGTCGAGCTTCTTGAGCGCGAGGTACAGCGTCGCCGCGACCTGCGAAACGCCGCCGCCCACGACCTTCACGCCGCGCCCGTTGATCGCGTTCTTATACCCTTCGTCGGTCGTTCTGGGGCCGACGACGGTATTAAAGGAAAAGTAGTCGCCGTAATCGACGTAGGTGCCGTCCAGCGCGGCGATCGCAAGGTCGATATTGCTCTTCTTCGCGCTCGACGAGCCTTCCAACGTCGTCTTCGAAGAGGCGAGCGTGGCAGCCAGAGCCCCGGGCACGGTGAAAATGCCCAATACGAGTACCACAGTGAGCAAAAGGCATATCCTCTTTTTCATAACAGTGTCCTCCCATTCGTTTTACCTATTTGACGCTGCACATTCGCGAAAGTTCCGCAAAAAAGCCGCCCGACGCTGTGTCAGGCGGTTTTTTTGAAAGGTATTTTAGATAATCTCCAGAATCGCCATTTCGGCTGCGTCGCCGCGGCGGGGGCCCATTTTCACGATGCGGGTGTAGCCGCCGGCGGCGCCCGTTTCCGCATTGCGCTTTTTGAACTTGGGGCCGATTTCGCGCATGAGCCGTTCCACGACGGGGTGCTTGACGGCGCCGGTGCGCTCCTTATAATCGGTCCTGCTCTCCTTGGGCTTGCGGGGTTCCGGAATATTGTAGAGATAGCTCATGATGCGACGGCGCGCCGCGAGCTTGGAGGGCATGTCGTTGGTCACGGTGAGAACGACGGTCTGCCCCTTGTCGTTATTGGTGGTTTTCTGCACTTCGACGCTGTTTTCGCACTCATTGACGGCGAGCGTAATGATACGCTCGGCGACGGAACGTACTTCCTTGGCGCGGGCAAGCGTCGTCTCAATGCGACCGTACCAAATCAGGTTCGTGACCTGATTGCGAAGCAAGGCTTTCCTTTGGTCGGCCGGCCTGCCCAACTTGCGATTGGCCATTTTTTGTTCCTCCTCGATGTCAACTCTTATTCGTCTGACGGCTTGAGCGAAAGTCCCAGCGCAAACAGCTTCTGCTCGACTTCTTCGAGCGACTTTTTGCCGAGGTTGCGCACCTTCATCATGTCCTCCTGATTGCGCTGCACCAATTCGGAAACCGTATTGATGCCCGCCCTCTTGAGGCAGTTGAAGGCGCGGACCGAAAGATCCAGTTCTTCGATGGTCATCTCCAGAACCTTTTCCTTCTTGTCGTCCTCTTGGTCGACATAGGCGACCTGCTGGGTGGTGACGGTCAAATCCATGAACAGACGCATGTTGTTTGTGATGATCTGTGCTGCCTGAGCCAGCGCTTCCTTCGGCTGGATGCTCCCGTTCGTCCAAATTTCCAGCGTGAGCTTGTCGTAGTCGGTGATCTGCCCTACGCGGGTGTCCTCGACGGAATAGCTCACCTTGCGAATGGGCGTATAGATGGAGTCCACGGGAATCACGCCGATCGGAACGCCGCCGGATTTGTTGCGCTCCGCCATGATGGATTTGTTGCGCTCCGACGACACATAGCCGCGACCGTTGTCCAACGTGATCTGCATTTGCAGATGCGCGCCCTCTGACAGCGTCGCTATGTGCAGATCGGGATTTACAATTTCCACCTCGTCGTCGAACTTGAGATTCTCCGCGCGAACCTCGCACTCGCCGGACGCGTCTATGGTGACGACCTTCGGCTGATCCGTATAGAGCTTTGCGGAGAGGTTTTTGAGATTCAAAATGATCTCCGCAACGTCCTCTTTCACGCCGGGGACGGTGGAAAACTCATGCTGCACACCCTCGATACGAACGCCTGTGACAGCGACTCCGGGCAGAGAATTGAGCAGCACCCTGCGCAGCGAATTGCCCAGCGTCTGTCCAAATCCACGCTCCAACGGCTCGATGACAAACTTGCCATAGCGGTTGCCTTCGCTCTCCACACGGTCGATTTTGGGCATCTCGATTTCGATCATACAGCTTTCCCTCCTCTTTCGCGCGGTGTTCGGAAGCAGCTCTCCATCAGCGGGAGTAAAGCTCGACAATCAGGTGCTCCTGAATTGTGAGGTCGATATCCTCGCGCTGCGGCATTGCGACGACCGTGCCCTTGAGGTTCTCGGCGTCCATGGTGAGCCACTTGGGAGTCACGCGGCCGGTGCCTTCGCGAAGCGCCTTGAAGTGCGCCGCGTCTGCACTGCGTTCGCGAACGGTGATTACATCGTTCACATCGACGAGGTAGGAAGGAATGCTGACCTTCCTGCCGTTGACGCGGATGTGACCGTGCCTGACGATCTGGCGCGCCTGCGCGCGGCTCGCGGCCAGACCCAGACGATACACCACGTTGTCCAGCCTGCGCTCGAGGGCTGCCAGCAGGTTTTCGCCGGTGATGCCGCTCATGCGCTCGGCCTTTTCAAAATAACGATGGAACTGTCCCTCAAGGACGCCGTATGCCCTGCGCGCCTTCTGCTTTTCGCGCAGCTGCAAGGCGTATTCGGACTGTTTGCGCTGACGGGCCTGTCCGTGCTCGCCCGGCGGTGTGGCGCGCTTGCCCACGGAGCATTTCGGGCCGTAGCAGCGATCGCCCTTCAGGAAGAGCTTCGTGCCCTCCCTGCGGCACAGGCGGCAAACTGAACCGGTATACCTAGCCATATATCCGTACCTCCATTACACTCTTCTACGCTTGGGCGGACGGCATCCGTTGTGCGGAATGGGCGTCACGTCCTTGATCATGTTGACCTCCAACCCAGCGGCCTGAAGCGAACGGATCGCCGCTTCACGTCCCGAGCCGGGCCCCTTCACATACACCTCAACCGACTTGAGGCCGTATTCCATCGCGACCTTCGCGGCGGTCTCGGCTGCAGTCTGCGCGGCAAACGGCGTGGACTTCTTGCTGCCGCGGAATCCAAGTCCGCCCGCAGACGCCCAGCTCAGCGCGTTGCCCGCTGTGTCGGTGATCGTCACGATCGTGTTGTTGAACGAAGACCGGATATGCGCAGCGCCGCGCTCGACGAGCTTTTTCTCTTTGCGCTTGCGCACGAGTTTCTTCAGCTTTGTGGCTTTCGCCATGGATACCCCTCCAATTCATCACGCAGGAGCCATATGCCCTCGCGTCTTCTCGTTGCGTTTCCCCTTCGCTCACCCTCCGGCTAAGCCATCCAGCAGAGCGCGGGCGCCAAATTACTTCGCCTTTTTCTTACCCGCGACCTGCTTCTTGGGTCCCTTGCGGGTACGGGCGTTCTGCTTCGTGTTCTGTCCGCGCACGGGAAGCCCCCTGCGATGACGCACTCCGCGATAGCAGCCGATTTCCATCAGCCGCTTGATGTTCATCGAAATTTCGCGGCGCAGGTCGCCCTCCACCTTGACGTTGTGATCGATGTAGTCGCGCAGCTTACCGACGTCCGACTCGGTC
>CAYFRC010000155.1:2183-4855 GCA_964345325.1 uncultured Oscillospiraceae bacterium | reverse complement strand
AAAAGTTCCGGAGTGGGTATCTCAAGTCATTGAAAAACTCAACAATCTTCCCAACGAAGCAGAGTCAATTCTACAAAGAGAGGAATAAAAAGCTCTTTTTGCTTTTTAGAGGATGCATGCAATGTTTAACATCGGCGATTTCGTTTTTGATACTGCAACCGGAGCAAATGTACAAGTCATGGAGCGGATTGAACTCTGGGGCTATACGTGCTATAAGGTGTTCAATCCTGCCAATGGTAGTGTGTACAAGGCGACCAGCGAACAATTAAAGATGGGAGGCAATGAAGCACAGCTGGACGAAAACTATCTGCGCTATGTTATGTTGCTCTCCAAAATCAAAAACGAGACATCCGCCGGTGTCCTCTCTTCCCTTTCAAGTGGCATCATACCATTGCCGCATCAGCTGCATGTACTCGATAGAGCGTTGGAAACGCGCAGTATTCGTTACATTCTGGCGGACGAAGTTGGTCTTGGCAAAACCATCGAAGCCGGTATGATCATCAAAGAGCTAAAAACTCGTGGCTTAATCGAGCGAATCCTTGTCGTCTGCCCCACCGGACTTGTAAGTCAATGGTCTGTGGAAATGCAGGAAAAGTTCCACGAGAAGTTTCCGGTAATCCTGCCACCAGATTTCGATACTATACGCCGTCTTACCGATAACGAGGATGTGTATGGTCAATTTGATCAGGTCATTTCTCCCATGGATTCCATCAAGCCATTGGAAAAACATGCCGGTTGGTCAGACGAGCGGGTTGAGAAATATAATCAAGAGCGCATAGAAGCTATCATCAATAGTGGATGGGATTTGATAATCATCGACGAGGCGCACCGTGTAGCTGGCTCTTCAAGTGATGTAGCACGATATAAACTGGGATATTTGCTTTCACAGGCAAGCCCATATTTGCTTTTGCTGACAGCCACACCGCACAACGGCAAAACAGAGCCATTTCTCCGTTTGATCCGTCTACTGGACGAGCAGGCATTTCCCAACTACAAGTCTATTGTCAAGGAACAGGTTGCTCCTTATCTGATTCGTTCTGAAAAGCGTGAAGCAATCGACAATAACGGAAATCTTCTTTTTAAGAAGAGATATACGCATTTGGTGGAGCTTCATTGGGATGAGCGTCATTCACTTCAGCGACAACTGTACGAAATGGTAAGCTCCTATGTCTCCAAAACCTATGATAAGGCACGTCGAAATCGCAAGAAGAACATGTGCCTTATCTTCCTCATGATTATCATGCAGCGTATGGTGACAAGCAGCACGGCTGCGGTACGCCAAAGTTTGGAACGACGTCTGCATGTGCTCCTCGCAGAAGAGACACGAGCAAATACTATGAGTGAAACTGATTTGGATGAGCGCGATATTGAAGACGGCGATGCGGATGCTATGGAAGCAATATCCCTTGACCGTACTGCCGAAATTGAAGAGCTGAAAATGATTATTTCCACGGCAAAGCAAGCGGAATTCCAGCATCATGACGTCAAAGTGGATGCGCTTTTTGACACGATTGATGCTCTCCAAAGCGAGGATCCTGCGCAAAAAATCATCCTGTTCACCGAATTCGTGGGAACCCAAGCATACTTAAAAGAGCTTCTTGAATCAAGAGGATACTCTGTCAGTATCTTGAATGGCAGCATGGATATCGAAGAGCGCAATAACGCATTGAATGAGTTTAAGACAAACACAAGCATCTTTATTTCGACCGATGCAGGCGGAGAAGGCTTGAACTTGCAATTTGCTAATATCATAATCAATTATGATTTGCCATGGAATCCGATGAAAATTGAGCAACGCTGTGGGCGAGCAGACCGCATCGGTCAGCAGCGTGATGTTCATATTTATAATATGATAGTCAGAGACACTGTTGAAAGTCGCGTCCGAGAAGTGTTGGAAGAAAAGCTATCTGTCATAATGAAAGAACTCGGCGTTGATAAATACTCCGATGTGTTGGACAGCGAAGTGGCAGAATGCGATTTCACGGATGCTTACATGAACTCTATCGGACATGCTTCTCGTATTGAACAGAACATTGTATCCGTTGAAAAGGAAATGCGTCAGCAGGCAGCAAACGCTATAAAGTACAAGGATATTCTTTATGAAGAGAAGGACCTGACGAAGCTGGTTGGAAAGGAATCAAATTTCGACGTAGACAGTGCGTTGCGACATATGTTAGCATACTACGAGTCATGGAAAGGCAACGATTTAACACTGCTTGACAGAATTAGCATTAACGACGAGATGATTACAAGACATCTCTGTGGCAGCCTTGTACAAGACCATAATGGATGTCTCTTGTCAGTAGGAATACAGAACTTTCCAAATGAAGCGGGATATTTTATGCTATGGGAACTCTCCGTCTCAGATGACATGCGGGACAAACGTATCATCCCAATTTTCGTAAATGAGTCATATGTACTACGTCCTATGGCTGGAAGCAGAATTATGAATGTGTTCCTTGATGAGACGAGCAAATTGAATTGCCATATGGTATCTAATCTTCCTGAAGAAGATTATCAGCGTATGCAGGAAATCTGTATGGACTTCGCGTATAATACATTTGTTGAGCTGAAAGATAAACATGCAAAGCGAAGCTCCGAGCAATATGAGAAGTACAAGTACGCTCTATCTCTACGCAAAGAAGCTGCGGAGCACATTGGCATGGAGAACA
>CAYFRC010000155.1:0-2173 GCA_964345325.1 uncultured Oscillospiraceae bacterium | reverse complement strand
CGGCGTTCAAGAATTGCGAAACTTGTACGCGAAGAGAATGATATTGAGGCGGAGTATAAGCGCAGCGGCACCGTCCTACCAGATTTTCGCTTGATGATGCTAATTCGATTGGAGGCATAAACAATGTTTGGAGAGTATGTGTTTGGGAACTCCCCTGCATCCTATGCAAACCTCATATGGATAAATGATGTGGATTATCTAAATCGAATCGCGTCATACAGCGATGTTTTCGAGCAGCATGGATTTGATGTGATCGAGTATCGTGACGATCTTAGCCTCCGAATCGGATATGAACAGAAAATAAAAGTTGGAAATGAAAAATTGGTTGTTCTGAACTTTACCAAAGCGTATATTCCATACGACATTATAAAACAGTTTGCACTGTACACAGTGTCGCTGAGAACTCTTTTTTCAAAGTTGAACGCGGACGTTTTGCATCATAAATCAAGGATAGATTTGGACTTGCTGGCTATGGTAGCCGCAAACAATTTTGATGATCTTACTAAGCCGGAGCAGACGAACCAATTCTTCGACACTGTCGTTTACGGCAGAGATAACCTATTGCTCTATTTTCGGTTGAAACTGGAAGGTATACTCCAAAAAGCGACGAGCGCTTTTCACTACCATGAATGGTGCCGCATCGCTGAGCAAAAGGCGATAATTGACCTATATTCTGTCCAGTATGGACTGAACATTGATACAAGCGAAATCAACAGACTATTTCAAAACTATGTACTCAAGGCATTCGGTACATTATCTACTAAGATCAATAGAGATACGCCTGTGCTGGTCAGCCATGCGATGGAATACATACACGAACAAAGCGAGAAGTTTGCAATTATCGTCATGGATGGTATGTCAGAATTTGATTGGAGCATTATCTCTCAATCATTTGCTGATGTCGGATACGAACAGGCAGCAGTGTTCGCCATGATTCCAAGCACTACTTCAATTTCACGGCAATGCCTACTGTCGAATAAGTTTCCAAGTCAGTTGGTCTCACCATGGACTCAAAGCAAAGAAAAGTCGGAATTTGCAGAGTGTGCTAAATTACTAGGGTATTCCGCAAATCAAATCGGATACTCTCGCGGTTATGACACTGATTTTGACAGTGCTGTCCGTTGTGGAGCTGTTATCATCAATGATGTAGATGAAATGGTACACGCGCAGCAGCAGGGACGACTTGGAATGTATAATGATATTTCTGTTCTTTCTGATGAAGGCAAACTACGACGGTTGACCGATCGTTTGCGATTAAAAGGCTTTGACGTATATATTACGGCAGATCATGGAAACACGTTATGCACTGGAATAGGAAAATTTGTTGGAGCCGGAGTGGATATCGAAACAAAAAGCCACCGTATGGTGGTGCTGAAGGATTTTGCCGACAAGGAAAAAATAGCAGATAAGTTTGGGCTGATTGAGTATCCGAAATACTATCTTCCCAAAGAATATGACTACTTAATCTGCGACACGGGTGTATCTCTTGATAATCCCGGTGAACAGGTAATGACACATGGAGGGATGACAATCGATGAAGTCGTTGTTCCATTTATCAAAATAAAGGCGGTGCAGAACAATGGCTAAAATGGTTGGTTTATCTCGAAACTTGAAGCTCCAGTGGCTTAATAAGGTCGTGGAACTCGCTTCTGGAGAACTTACAGAACAAGAAATAAAAGATCAACTAAATGAGTATTTAAGTTTTGAAATCTCCAGTCCAACAAATATTCGTAAGACCAGAGAAATTCTGATGAATATATGGGTTTATGAGAACGAAGTTAACAGTAAGCTGAGAGATGAGGCTATCAGTATCATTCAAGATATGCCGGAATATGCGCTGGTAATACACTGGTGTATGATGATGGCATCTTATCCTGTATTCGTGGATATGTGCAAGCTGATTGGCAGGCTATCGGAATTTCAGGATGAAATTTCATTAAGTCAAATTAAGCAGAGACTATATGACGAATGGGGCGAGAGGACTACTCTTTATCATTCTATTGATAAGTTGATCTCTACGCTAAAGGAACTGAATGTGCTCAGCAGTGATCGTCCTGGTAAATATAAAATTGTAAAGCATGCGGTTCTAAACAATAGAGTCTCTGTCTTTATGATATATGCTATGATGCTTATAGGCGATAGCGGATATTACTCCTTTGCAGAATTGAGCAAC
>CAYFRC010000154.1:0-4910 GCA_964345325.1 uncultured Oscillospiraceae bacterium | reverse complement strand
CGACCACCTCGGGGTTGATTTCGACGAGGCAAACTTCCTCGCCGTACTGCTTCGCGTTGCGCTCCAACAGATCCGTAATGATCATTTTGTCTCCTCCTTCATAAAAAACGCCCTCTGCATATATGCAGAGGGCGAAAATCCGCGGTACCACCTCAATTTGGTCTTTCTCGGGCACTGTCATGCCCATAACGCGCTAACGGGCGTTCCCCGGTGCAGTCTACTCGCGGTGCGACGCTTTCGATGCACGGCTTTCGGGATGTAACCGAATGTCCGTCTTCCCCGCGCCTCTCACCAACCGGCCGCTCTCTGTCGGGAAGGCTTTGACATCGTCAGGGAGAAGCCGCTTTGCCTCGGACAACGCACGCGTCCGGCGCGAAATCCCCTGTTCCCGATCATCGCCTTTCAGAATATACATTCATTATACGCAGTATTCAAAATATGTCAAGCGTATTTTCTGTTAAATCGGCGGACGACAAAAAGGGCAGGCGATTGCCGGGACGGCGGCGCGCGCCGTCTCTTCCCGATCGCAATCTCCTGCCCCTGCTCGGCTATCTATCGTTTCAGTAAGAGCCGGCAGTGTTGCAAGTTACATTAATGTTTAAGCGGTTTGCGTCATAAGTTCTCAGGTCATATACCTTTTCGAAGTATTCTTTGGGGAATCGTAAGGTGATTACGCCCGCCTTTCGGTATCGGATCGATGCTTTGATGGGACGCGGTCGGTCGAGCGTACTGGGGATATCGCCCGTGCCGGTGTCCCGCACCTCGGCGTGTAAATCATAAATTCCGGTCAATCCCCCACTGTAGAGTCCGTTGTACACCCACATATCCACGCAGAACTTGTCGCCCTTGAATACATCTTCTTTACGGACCAAATCGCGCCGATGCCGGTCTCAGGGCTTGTGCGCATGACGCGCTCGTTTTTCGCCGCGCGGAGTTTGAACCTTTGGCTTTTCGGCGCGCCGTTTACGGTGCCGCTCACCGTCACATACAGGCTGCCCGGTTTCTTGCCCAAGAAAACGCCATTCGAATCGACCGTGCCGTAGCGGTTGTTCACCGGCTTGAACTTCACCGAACCCGGGTCAAACTGCGGGAAGTATTCGGGCGAAATGTACGCCTCCAGCTGCTTGGAAAACCCCACGGTCACCGTGTTGTCCCGAAGCGCCACCGAGGTTCTGGCCGTGCCCCTCTTTTTGAGCGTCAGCTCATACAGCCCGTTGTATGAGCTGTAATCATCGACGTCTTTCCCAACGAGCAGATGATACATGCCCGCGGGCAGGTTGACCTCTCCCCTGTATGTCTTGCCCCTGGGATAGACCTTATAATTTTCCTGATCCACGTGCCGTATTACGCCTAAGAAGGCGTCAGTGATGCGCAGGTCTATCGGGTTACCCGTGCTCTTCAAGGTGATGGAGAGCCTTGTCGGTGCATCCAGAGCTAGGCTGTACCAGTCTGCCGAATATAGCTTGGGACCGATCACGCCCCTGACCTTCCTGCCCGATATATACAACGGTGCATTCTCGGGAATCGCCCCTGCCACTGATAGACCGCGTATCTCCCTGGTCTTTACGCGCAGATCATAGGTGAGACCAAGGTTTTCCGATGCCACCCCCGCATAATACCTGCCCGGCTTCACATATGCGCTGAGCTTGTAGACATGGGGCCATCTTCTCCCGTTGTATGCGGGCGCCCAGTAGAAAAAATGGGCTTCGACCAAAGAGTCCGTAAAACAGAATCGGTCCCCGCTGGGACTTTTTCACGCGCATCTCGATCGTTACAACGGACGGTTGATTGACGTCAAATTCATACCTTATGTCGTGGTCATACTGGAAGCATTGCTGATACCCCGCGTTCGGCGTGATGTGGTCGCGTACCACACCCTTGGACAAAAGCTTCCCCCGAAGCGCATCGGGAGCTGTCGTTTGCCCGAACGGCACGACATCCGCTGCCGCCTCCGCCATTGCAAGCCCGGCGGGCAGCACGAGCAGCAGCGCCAATAGCGCCGCAATCCAACGTTTGCCTTTCATTTTCTTTCCCTCCCAATCGAATTCCTGTCGGTATGCGTACTTTTCAACCATAGGGGAACGCACAGAGGTACACTTCCCCTTTCTATCACGGAGTATACAAAATAATTTTCAAAATATCAATATAAAATTTTCATTTCCGCGAAATTTAACCATATAGGCTGCGATCGTCCTCGAAAAAACGTTTTATGTTACATATTTATTTAGACTTTGTTGATTTCAACACCGAAAAAATCGCCCTCCGCAAAGCTGCAGAGGGCGACAATGTGGTGTTTCGTTTTCGCCGGATGGATTACTTGATCGGGAACACGGCATACGAGCTATTTGCGGGATAGCACTGCACATACTGTTTATTCAAGTAAAAGCCGTTCATCTGCCCTTCCGCTTTCGCCGTTTCGACAGAATTGTACGTATAGATATACAGTTCCGCGAGCGAAAGCAAGTTGTCATTGTTCGTATTCGCCGCCGGGGAGACGTTCTTCTTGCGCATCATGTCCCAGCCCGCGCCCTTGGTGAGCCCGTGCGTGAACAGGCCGCCCGTAAAGTTCTTGTATCCCATCAACTTGCTGTTCCAGTAGAACCAGCTGTACTCTTTGCCGGTCGTGGAGCAAAGCACATAATATTTATATTGTGCGAGTTCGCCCGCCTTGGGCGTGGGAGCACTTCTGAATTCATTGATAAACGCATCCATCGCCTGCCGTCCGTCGCCCGCAGCGCCCTTTCCGATGACGGAGCCGGAGTGGCAGCTTTCGAGGAAAATCACCTTCGTGCCCGGAACCCGATCGAGCTCGGCTTTCAACTGGGGCGCGGTAAGAAACGCTTCTTCGTTCGTGCTTCCATTGCTGCCGATTGCCATAAAGTATACGTTGTTGGTATCGCCGACGCCGCCGTGTGCTTGCACATACAGATAGCTCACGTCGTTGGCATCGGCACCTGCAAAGGCGCTTCGGATCGCTTTGAGCGCGGACGTTGATGTGTACGGGTTGATGAGCGTGCGCGTGGATACGCCATATTTTCTGAGGAGCTTGTACATGGCGTTCACGTCCGCCTTGGTCGCGATTTGCTCACCTTTTACCTGCGATGCATAATCGTACGTGCCGAATCTGCCGCTGCATTCACCGATCGCGATGCCGCGACGCGTGACGCTCGATGCATCGTCATACACGGTGACGGTATAGGTCGCCTTCGCCTTGGAATTTGCCTTCGCCTTTACGGTGATCTTTGTCGCGCCGGCCTTGAGCGCGGTGAGCAAGCCGTTTTTGTCTACCTTTGCGACCTTCTTGTTCGAGGAGGAAAATGTCACCGCCTGCGAAGCAAGGGCAGGGTATACTTTCGCCTCGAGCTGCGAGGTCATCCCCACCCGTACCGACAAAGCGCCAAAGACTTCGACACTCTTCGGTTTCGGCAGCACGACCGTGAACTTCTTAGTGGTGCTTTTACCGTCACACCTCAGCGTCATCTTTACGCTGCCCGTCGCCTTCGGTACGAGATAGTAGTATCCATTGTATGGCTTGATCTCGAGGACGCCGTTATTGGGCGGCAATATGAACTCGGTGCGGCCATACCACCCATAGCGATACCAAATCTTCCACTGGAGGCGGTACCAATACCCCAGTTCCAGCTTCGAAGGCATTTTGTAGAAGCGAATCTTCACGCAACCCTTCGGCGTCAAGCCACCGTCCTTCGATTCAGGGTCGCCAACCACGACCTTATTTCCCGTCGCAACCTGAATCTCATCCGCCTCCGCGAACGCGGGTACGGAGAACGTTCCGATGCACAACAATAGTGCAAGGAACAGAGCAAGTATCCTTTTCATAAGCATCCCTCCTCCTTGTATATATTCATTTATATTATACCATATACTTTATAAATATGAAAGCGCGTGTCGAGGAGAGTGTGAATTTAACATTTTGATGGTATCATACCCTGAGAAACGGAGGGATTTTTACGTTTTTATTTGATTCCGAAACGACGTTCTATAAGGGAAACCTGCATACGCATACAACCGCCAGCGACGGGAGAAAGGCGCCCGAGGAGGTCATGGAGCTGTATGCCTCGCGCGGGTACGACTTTCTTGCGCTGACGGATCACTGGAAGATCGCGCGCGAAACGCATTTCCACAAAGGGATGCTCGTACTTTCCGGTATGGAAATGGACTACAACCTTCCCGCGCAGGTCGTCCATCTGGTCGCGCTGGGCGTGGGCGAAGAGTTCGCGCAGGTTGCCAAAAAGGAGCAGGGCCCGCAAAAGGGCATCCATCTCATCCATGCGTACAATGGGCTTTCGGTGCTCGCGCATCCCGCATGGTCGCTGAATACGCCCGAGACCATCGGGGCGCTGCGCGGCGTGGACCTCACGGAAATCTACAACGCCGTTTCCGGCGCGCCATGGAACGGGGAACGCGCGGATGCGACGAACCTGTTAGACATCGCCGCCGCGCACGGTACGGTTTTGAACACCGTCGCTGCGGACGACGCGCACTTCTATGACGGCGACGCATGTACCGCCTACATCATGCTGCAGGCGGATGAATTGTCGCAAGGAGCCATCCTGAACGCGCTGCGCGGAAACAGGTGGTATTCCTCAACGGGTGCGGATTTTCTGCAGATCGAGGTGATGCCGGAGGAAATCGTCGTGCATACAAACCCCGTCTCAAAGGTGCTGTTTCTTTCGGATGCCGTCTATGCGAAGGAGCGCTGCCAGACGGGCGTAAACATCACGCGCGCGGCATATCCCATCAAAAGAGAGCGCGGGGAGACCTTCGTGCGCGTAAAGATTGAAAACGAAAACGGGAAATGTGCGTGGAGCAACCCGATTTTGCTGTAGATGTTTCTTAAGGATACGCCGCACAATGCGGCAAAGTTTCTGAACACAGCAACACCCATAGCA
>CAYFRC010000153.1:3657-4959 GCA_964345325.1 uncultured Oscillospiraceae bacterium | reverse complement strand
ACCAGCTCTTCTCCGCGTATTCGCGCGGCAAGGATGCAAAGGAGCTCGCGGTCATCCTGGGCGACGCGGCGCTGACCGACATCGACAAGCTCTACGCGGCGTTTGCGGACGCCTTCGAGAAGGAGTACGTTTCGCAGGGGTATAATGCCAACCGCTCCATCGAGGAGACGCTCGATTTGGGCTGGAAGCTGCTAAGAATGCTGCCGCGCTCCGAGCACAAGCGTATCCGCGACGATATGCTGGATACGTACTACGGCGGGGAGGCATAGCCATGTCGCTGATACGTGTTAACCCGACGCGGATGGAGCTGACGCGGCTGAGAAAGCGCCTGAAGACAGCCACGCGCGGACACAAGCTGCTCAAGGATAAGCGCGACGAAATGATGCGCAGGTTTGTGCTGCTCGTAAGGGAAAACGCGAAACTGCGCACACAGGTCGAAAAGAGCCTCTCCTCCGCGCTCGCGGAATTTGCGCTGTGCTCCGGCGTGATGGAGCCCGCAATGCTCGAAGAGGCCGTGCTCTATCCCGCGCGCACCTCGGAAATCGTCGTCGGGCGCGACAACATCATGTCCGTCGCCGTGCCGAAAATCTCTATCGACGAGGAGAGCCTCGGCGAGACGACGCTTTCCTACGGCTTCGCGCAGACTTCCGCGCAGCTCGACGGGGCGATTTCCAGCCTCGCGGACATTTTGCCCGACCTGATCAAACTCGCGGAGATCGAAAAAACCTGTAACCTGCTCGCGGACGAGATCGAAAAGACCAGGCGCCGCGTGAACGCGCTCGAATACGTCATGATTCCGGATTTGGAGGAGACCATCCGCTACATCACGATGAAATTGGACGAGAACGAACGCGGCTCGCAGACGCGCCTGATGAAGGTCAAGGACATGATCGCGGACAGAACGCAGGCATCGTAAAAGGCAAGGGGGCTGCGCGCCAGCCTCCTTTATTATTATATGCAGGCTATTTTCCGCGCAGAGAGGAAGACATGGAAGAAAGACGATTTGCCGCGCGCGCATACGCGGCGCTGGAAAAAAACGGATTCCGCTTTACACACTCCATCGGGCAGAATTTCCTTTTGGACGCGGATTTGGTGGGAGATCTCGTTTGGCTTTCGGGCGTTTCACAGGGCGACAACGTGCTCGAAATCGGCCCCGGCGCGGGGCTCATGACGGCGATCCTCGCGCACCGCGGCGCGCATGTGACTGCCGTCGAATTGGACGCGGCGCTTGAGCCCGTATTGCGGTTTGTGCTTGAAGGGCTTTCCGTACGCCTGGTGTTTGAGGACGCGCTGAAGAGCGAC
>CAYFRC010000153.1:0-3647 GCA_964345325.1 uncultured Oscillospiraceae bacterium | reverse complement strand
GATGGGGGAGGAGCCGTTTCGCATCGCCGCGAACCTGCCCTACTATATCACATCCGACGCGATCGCAAAGTGCATCAAGAGCGATCTCCCGATCCGCTCGATGGCAATCCTCGTGCAGAAGGAGGCGGCGGAGCGCATCGTATCTACGCCGGGCGAGAAGAGCTATTGCGCCCTTTCCGCGCTCGTTCGCAGTTTCGGCGAGGCGCGCATCCTAAGAGAAATCCCGCCCGAGCATTTTACGCCGCGCCCGCACATAATGAGCGCGCTTTTAAGCATCGAGCCGCACGCGGAAAAGCCGTACAGTGTAATCGATCAGAAAATGCTCTACCGCGTGATCGCCTCCGCATTTGCGATGCGGCGAAAGACCTTTGCGAACAACCTCATATCGTCCTTTTCGCTTTCGCGCGCGGAGGCGGAGCGCGTTCTGGAGTGCAGCGGGCTGCACGCGAAGGTTCGCGGCGAGGAATTGGACGTCTCGCAATTCGCATCCGTCGCCGACGCGCTGACGAAGGGTTGAATACAGTACTGCAGTAGGAGGGAGCGACCATGACCGCGCGGGAGCGTTTTCTGCGATGGATGGCGTTTGAACCCGCCGACCGCATGCCCATGCTCGAATGGGCGACGTGGTGGGACAAGACGGTGGAGCGCTGGAAGGGTGAAGGGCTTTCCGTCCCCGCCGTGGAGGGAATCGGCGAGGGGCAGGCATTGCAGGTGCACATGGGGCTGGACCTCCATTTGCAGATGTGGTGCGGCATCACTTCCTCCAGAACGCCGCGCCCCGCCTACCACGGCGCGCCGCTCGCGACCACGACAGAGGAATACGAAGCAATCTGCCCGACGCTGTACCCGGAAACCCGATCCGACATTGCAGGACAGGGCGGAGGCACTCACCAGGATCACGGTGGACGGCGCATTTTGGGGGCCGCGCTCGGTACTCGGAATCACGGATCACCTCATGGCGTTTTACGACGAGCCGGAGCTCATGCATCGCATCAATCGGGACATTACGGACTTCAACCTGCGCGTGTTCGAGAAGGTATTTTCCGTGTTGACGCCCGATTTTATGACGTTCGGCGAGGACATGAGCTATAACAACGGCCCCATGATCTCGGAACAAATGTTTGACGAGTTCATGCTGCCGTATTATCGCGAGATGGTGCCGGTATTGAAAGAAAAGGGCGTTCGCGTACTGGTTGATTCGGACGGCGATATCACCAAGGCGTTTTCGTGGTTTCGCCGCGCGGGAGTGGAAGGGATATTGCCGCTGGAACGGCAGGCGGGGGTCGATATCGCACTCCTTCGCGAAACGTATCCCGATTCGCTCTTTATCGGCCATTTCGACAAGATGACCATGCCCAAGGGGGAGGAAGCCATGCGCCGGGAGTTTGAAAGGCTTTTGCCTACGATGAAACGGCGCGGCTTCATCGCCTCCGTCGACCACCAGACGCCGCCGGGCGTATCGCTGGAAAACTACAGAACCTATCTTTCGCTGCTCAGGGAATATGCGGAAAAGGCGGCGCAATAACGCCCCGAACAAATGAAATAGAACGGGAGGACGAAACGATGAAGAAGCTGTTTGCCTACCTTTTGGCCTTCGCGCTTCTGTGCGCGGCGCTCCCCGCATTCGCGGCGTGCCTGCACAACTGGACACAGACGGATGTCGGCCTGCACCCGACGTGTACGAAGGGATCGTGGTACGAGAAGACCTGTACGATTTGCGGCAGGGTGGAAAGGGTATATACGTCTGAACCGCTGGGCCACAATTGGGGCCGCTGGAACACGACCCAAGCCCCTTCCTGTACCGAAAAAGGTAAAAAGACACGCTCATGCAAGCGGTGCGGCAAGACAGCCTCCAAGTCGATCGAAGCAACGGGGCATTCCTTTTCGGAAGTGACGACGATCGTCGAGCCGACCTGCCTGACCGAGGGCGAGCAGGAATCGTACTGCGTGCGCTGCAAGCAGACGATTACAGAAACGCTCCCCAAGGCGGATCACACCTTTGGCGAGTGGGTCATCCTGAATGAAGCCGTTATGGGCGGCGAGGGCACGCGGGAGAGGACGTGCTCCCTGTGCGACTATACCGAGAGCGAAACCTATCTTCAGGAGGGCACCGTCCAAAAGGGCGACAGGAAGACGCTCGATGTATATGTGGTGCAGCAGCTTCTAAAGGAATTCGGCTACCTCGACGGAGCCGTGGACGGAATTTTCGGAAACGGCACGAGAAAGGCAGTGCTGACGTATCAGGAGGATACGCTCATCCCGAAGACGGGTGCCGTCTATCCCGAGATGATGGAGAGCCTTTTGCACACACTCCTCGCGCAGACGGCATCGTACATGGAGGGCGGCATCCTAAAAATGTGGGACAACGGCTTGCTCGCGTCCACCGAGATGGAGTTTCGATATACATCAAACGGCGACGGAACGCACACCTACATCGAGGAAGCGCATTTCGTCCGCTTCGAAAAGGGCGAGGACACCGCCGTCTATCCGTTCAAAGAGCCCTTCGCCTCGGAAAATACGGGTGTCGAAGAGTGCTTCTCGCTTGACGGCGACACCTGTTCGTCCTGCGGCGCGAAAATGGGAAGGTTCGAGATATTGAAGCAGTACGGCACCATCGTCTACGGCGATTTGTCCGCCGTCGCGGAGATCAAGGGCGTACTCAACGCGGGCGATGAGGTGCGCGTTGCGCAGGAAAAGGAGTACGACGGCGCGACGTACTGGTATATCGAAACCGATGCGGTAGAGGGCTGGATTAAGGCGCAATAGCGGTATGACAAAGAAAAAGGGAGGCGCGGACAAGGCGCTTCCCCTTTTTGCGATAGAACGGATAGAAGAAACAAAGCTGCACTACTACTATAGAGGGGAACGCGGCAATTGCGAGGAGCTGCCTTAACGCAAAACTGCTTTTGGCGATGCTCCGATTGCGGTATAATCATCTCAACAAAGCGGGATTAGCGGAGGGCATGTTTATGGGTTATGACCATGCGCAGTATATGAGAAGATGCTATGAATTGGCAATAAGTGCCGGAAAAAAGGGATACGATTCCTTTGGCGCGGTATTGGTTCATGATGGGCAAATAATAGAGGAAGCGGAAAACACCGCGGATTACGCGAGGAAAATATTTGGTCACGCCGAGTTCAACCTTGTGCACAAATGTGCAAATACGTATCCGGATGATGTATTGGAAAATTCCGTAGTATATACGAGCTGCGCGCCGTGCGAGCGTTGCCTTGCAGCGATTGCGTCTTTGGGCGTTCGCAATATTGTGTGCGGGGTTTCGTATAAAGCGTTTTGCAAATTACTTCCGTTTGATTATCGGCCGGTTGATCGCGAAGGCATTCTTAAACAATTGGGAATATCGATGACCATCAAGGAATCGATCCTTGAAGAAGAGGGAATGCGCGTGTTTGAATGGTGGGGAGGCGAATATCATCCTCTTGAGGAACTGATTGCCGAAATGGACGAAGTAAAGAAAAAAGCGAAGTGATCTCGATTCCGATTTCTCAAACCGAGCGCCCGAAAAGGGTGTCTCACTAAGGGATTTTATACCTTGGAAAAATATCGGCATAGTTTGGAGTGATCCGGCTATGTCGATTTTTTCTGTTCTTGGGGCAGTTCAACTGCTCCGATAAAGTTCCAATGGATG
>CAYFRC010000152.1:2525-5014 GCA_964345325.1 uncultured Oscillospiraceae bacterium | reverse complement strand
GTTGGACAAAGACTACATCCTATCGGGCGCGGAGCCGATCCTCCTCATCGATGTACTGAAAATTCTTTCCGAATACCTCGGAAAGCGCACGGTGTTCTTCAATGTGCAGTATCATTTCGCGTATCTCGGCGCAGTCGCTCTGTATCATACCGCAAAGCTGTTCGGCAAAAAGGTGGATTTTCGCGAGAAGGTGCAGCGCCTCTGTGAGGACAGGGATTTTCCGCACGACGACGCGGTGCGGGATTTCGGCTATGCGCCCGTCGGCTTTCGTGAGGGCGTGAAAGAGGAAGTTGATGCGTATTTGCACGAAAAAAGGCAAAACAGACGCAAATAGAAAAGACAATATCGTCATATAGCCTAAAATTATTTTGAGAATATCGTCAGAAAACACTTGACATTAAACGAACAGATGTATAAAATAGGAATAGGGTCGTGCGGGGTCTTTCGCGCGACAACCAGAATATAGGAGGGTTATGCTATGAAGAAATTCCTTTCCCTCGTGCTGGCATTGATGCTGGTGCTCGCATCCACGACGGCGTTTGCCGTGAATATCGAGCTGCCGCGTCACGAAACCTTCTACGAGAACGGTCAGCAGTGGGGCGCGCCCACCAGCTACAACCTGTATAACACCGCAGGGCAGGGCTGGCCGGGAACCGGCGGCGCCCGCATGGTCATCTACGAGGCGCTGTACATGTACAACGTCCTCACCAACCAGAACGAGCCGCTCCTGGCGGACGGCGACATGGTGTGGGAAGATGAGTACAACGCCGTCGTGAAGATCAAGCCGGCGGCGCACTGGAACGACGGCGAAGCGCTCACGGCGGACGACATCGGTTGGACGTTCGAATCCGCGAAGACGGTCACCACCGGCTGGTCGGACTTCTGGACGTGGGTAGAGAAGGTCGAGAAGGTGGACGATTACACCGTCCGTTTCACCATCATTGAGGAGCCGTACAACCTGTACAAGCTGCCCCAGCTGTTGGCCAACACGTCCATCGTGCCCGAGCACATCTGGGCGCCCATCTTCGAAGCCTGCGAGAACGACGGAGCCAAGATTGCGGCGCTGTTCTGCGACAGCCTCGATCAGACCTTCTGCGGCGTCTCCGACGCTGGAGAGTACTATGTCGTGTCCTCCGGCCCCTACAAGGTCTATTACTACGACGCGACGCGCATTATTTGCATCCGCGACGACAACTATTGGGGCCAGGATGCCTCTATGTTCGGCAAGCTCCCCGCGCCCAAGTACCTCGCGCACATGATCTATTCGGACAATGCCGCGGGCAACCTCGCCTTCCAGAACGGCGAAATCGACAACGCGCAGCAGTTCATGGAATCCGTGTGGGTGCTGATGGACAACATGAAGGATGAAAACGGCAATTCCCTCGTCAAGACCTATTTTGACGAGAAGCCCTATCACCTCGGCTATTCGATGCCCTCTCTGATCTTCAATTTGACCAGGCCGGGCCTCAACGACTATGCGATCCGCAAGGCTATCGCTCTGTGCCTCGACTTTGAGGCGATCGCCACCAACGCGATGAGCGGCTACACCGAGGACATCGTTCCCTCCCTGTTCAACGCCTATGTCTACGGCCAGTATCTCGATACCACGAACGAAGAGTATATGGCGCTGCGCTGGGATACCACCGACCTCGACGGGAACCGTGAAGCCGCGAAGGCGCTGCTCGACGAAGCGGGCTACGTCGATATCGACGGCGACGGACTGCGCGAGATGCCCGACGGCACCAAGATCGAGTGGAAGGCCGAGTGCCCCGACGGATGGTCCGACTGGAACGCCTCTTTGGAGATTCTGTGTGAATCCGCCAAGGAAATCGGGCTCAACATCGTGACGTATTTCCCCGAGTCCTCCGTCTACACGAACGACAACCAGTACGGCGATTTCGATATCGCAATGGGTTCCCCGCAGCCCGGCGGATCCGTCGCGAACCCGTGGAACATCGCGTACAACATCCTGTACACCGCATCTCCCGTGGGTGAATACACCAACCGGAACTACGGGCGCTACAGCAACCCCGAGATCGATGCGCTGATCGACGAAGCGGCGAGCGTAAGCGACCTTGAGACCCTGAAGGAGATTTGCACCGAGATCGACATGATCTATCTGTCCGAGCTGCCCACCGTGCCGCTCATGTATCGCCCGCAGAACTTCCACACCTCCTACTCCAAGTACTGGAAGGGCTTTGCCACGGCGAACGACGGCACCAATACGCCGCCCCTGAACCTGACGGACTCTGCCGGCATCAAAGAGCTCTTTATGATCGAGCCGACCGGCGTCCAATAATCGCAACGCCAAAGCATGACAGATGCCGGGGGACTTCGGTTCCCCGGCTTTGCCTTAAAAGGCACTCGAATACGGTGCAGAAGGGTGATAGCGTATGAAAGGCTACCTGAAGTACCTCGGCAGGAAGCTCGGCTGGTATCTGTTCACGTTTGTGATCGCGCTGCTGCTGAATTTCTTCCTGCCAAGGTTG
>CAYFRC010000152.1:953-2435 GCA_964345325.1 uncultured Oscillospiraceae bacterium | reverse complement strand
CCAAGGGCATGACCGACATGAACAAGTATCAGAAGATCTACAACGAATTCATGCAGTACTTCGGCTTGGATAAGCCGATGTGGCGGCAGTTTATTCAATATGTCGGGAACCTGTTTCAAGGGGACCTCGGCGTCTCCTTTACGGAGTATCCCAGAACCGTCGCCTCCCTCATTCTGGAAAAGCTCCCCTATACCATTGCGATACAGATTCCCTCCATCGTGTTTGGTTGGATCGTGGGAAACGTTTTGGGTGCCGTTGCGGCATACAAAAAAGGGGTCTTTGACAAGGTGCTCTTCCCGTTTTCCCTCGGCGTCTCGTCCATTCCTTCGTTCATCCTGTCGTTTGTGTTGCTGTTCCTGTTCGGAATGCAGCTGAAGATCTTCCCGCTCAGCAACGCCTATGCCTACGACATGATTCCGAGCTATGTGCGCGTCGGGTTTCTGACGCTTCCGAGCTGGCCGTTTTTCGTATCGCTGCTCTACCACTGGACGCTGCCGTTTTTATCGACCGTCATCACCATGATCGGCGGCCAGGCGATCGGCATGCGCTCCATGTCGCTGTATGAGCTCAATGCGGACTACGTCCTGTATGCAAAGCTTTTGGGCATCCGCGATCGGAAAATCACCAGATACGTGTTCCGCAACGCCGTGCTGCCGCAGATCACCGGGCTTGCGCTTTCCATCGGCTCGTGCGTGGGCGGCGCGTTGATTGTGGAAATGGTCTTTTCCTATCCCGGCATCGGAAGCATGCTCTATAAGGCCGTGCGCAACGTGGACTATACGCTGATTTCCGGCTGCACGCTCATGATCACCTGCACCGTGCTCGTGGCGAACTTTCTCGTGGAAGTGGTGTACGGTCTTCTCGACCCGCGCGTTCGCAACGCGCAGACAGAGGAGGGTTGATTCATGCAGACGATTAAGACAATGTTCCGCTCTCCACGGTTCGTCGTCGGCTTTTGCATGGTGCTAATCATCACCTTGTATGCGCTGTTTGTACCCGTGGCGTTTCCGGGCGACCCCAAGGCGAGCAGGGCAGAAAGCCCGTTTTACGCGGAGGCAAAGCTGCTCATCGATGCGCTGAAGGCAGAAGATGCGGAAACCGCGGCTCTCGAAATCGAGCGGCTTCGCGAGATGGCGGATGCGAACACGGACGTGATTCTGAAGGACGCCGTTGCGAACGTGTACGATACGATCGAGGCCGTAGAAACGGAACTCGCAGCGGATCCGTTTGCGGGCGCGATCGCCGCGCTGGAGCAGGTGAAGTCGAACAGAAAATACCCCCTCGTCAACGCCGAGCGCGAGCCGATGAAGAATCTTCTTGCTGCCGGCGATAGGGAAGGCGCCGTCGCGGAGGGCGAAGCCGTCCTTGCGCACTGCACTGCAGTGTATACACTGATCGACACGATCACGGAAAAGGGTGCCGACTTTGAGGCGATTTCGCTCCTCGTTACGGATGCGAACCTGAGCGCAACGGAGACGAAGG
>CAYFRC010000152.1:0-943 GCA_964345325.1 uncultured Oscillospiraceae bacterium | reverse complement strand
CCTTTTGCCCGCAATCGAAAACAAGGATGAAGAGGCCCTCAAAGCCGCGCTCACCGCGCTGCGCTCGCAGCACGAAAAACTCGCCGAATACGTCGCGGAAGCCATATCGCGCTGCGAAGTGTCCGTGTACGCAAATTCCGCTGCAGCTGCGCAAAAGACCATCCAGATGACCTACCTCATCCCCAAGAACACCGCGCCGAACAACCTGTTCTGGTTCGGAACGGACAACTTCAGCCGCGACCTGTTCCTCGAAATGGCATATGGCGCGAGGACGTCTCTTCTGGTCGGCCTCATCGCGGGCGTGCTCGCAACATTGATCGGGATCACGCTGGGCCTCGTCGCGGGCTTTGTCGGCGGCATCGTGGACAGCATCATAACGGTCATTACCAATACCTTCATTGTCATTCCCGGAACGATCATCCTCATCCTGATCTCCATCGCGATCGGGCAGTTCCGCGAGGCGTGGATCACCGGCCTTATCATCGGGCTGATTTCGTGGCCGTGGACGGCGCGCGCGGTACGCGCCCAGACGACGTCGCTTAGATATCGCGACCACGTCAACATGGCGCGCATCACGGGCTATTCGACGGCGCGCATCATCCTGACGGAGATCATGCCGTATCTCGCCAGCTACATCGTGATGGCGTTCATCCTGCAGGTTGCGGGCGGCATCGGTCAGGAAGCGACGCTCGCCATGCTGGGCCTTGGCGACCCGACGGGCATTTCCCTCGGCCGTCTGATGAACTGGGCGATGGCGTATGAGGCGATCAACTTCAACCGCTGGTGGCTGTTTATCCCCGTCGCATGTTCGATTATGATGATTACATTTGGCCTGTACCTGATGAACTCGGGCATGGACCAGGTGTTCAATCCCAAGATAAGGAGCTGATACCATGGCAGAGAACATACTCGACGTGCGCAGTTTAAAGACCTATTATCGCAC
>CAYFRC010000151.1:3206-5029 GCA_964345325.1 uncultured Oscillospiraceae bacterium | reverse complement strand
TCATCGCGATCATCGTCGCGGTCGTCGCGATCATCGTTGCGGTCATCGTCGCGGTCGTCTAGGTCATCATCGCGGTCGTCGTCGCGGATGTCGTCCATGTCGTCGTTCCGATCGTCGATATCCCAAATATCATCGTCGTCTCCAAATGCTATGGGAGCAGACCAGTCGTTCGATTCCAAAGCCCTGCGAACTTCGGCGGCGATTTCATCCAGGAAAGCGTCATCGGGGAGCCGGGAGCCGGATTCTATTTCGAGGGTGATCCGGCGGCGTCCGCCTTCCACTTCCTCTACGAAGTATCCCGCCTTGCCGATGGCGGTCACCAGCTCGGCGACCACTCTCTTGCACGCCTTACCCTCGAAGCCGGTGAAGTCGGCAAGAATCTTGGTTCCGTCTTCGTTGCGGGCTTCCACGTTGGTGACGTTTCCGTCGGCATCGTAGTACACGGAGACCGCAGGGTTCACGGACAGCAGCAGAACGCCGCCTTGGGCGAGGACTTGATCGTTCCTTTCGGTATGGGTGTAGAACCCCTCACACAGGGCAACGACCAGGCAACAGGCAAGAATGGTAAGCAGCTTCTTCATCAGAAAAACCTTCCTTTGAATCGGTTGTTTGCCTTACGATATAGGAATACGCAAAGGATTTCGGCAAAGTGGGGTAGAACCCAAACTTTTTTCTTTTTCTCTCGCATATACAGAATGTGCCCGCCTCGCGGAAAGACCGGGGCAGGCGCAAAAGGATATTCATCCGCAGAGGTGTTTAATTGTCATCGTCGTCATCATCGTCGTCGTCATCGTCGTCGCTACGGCTGTTGCGCTTGTCGTCATCATCGCCCGTATTCGGCCTGCGCTTGCGGCGGTCATTGGTATTTTCTACAACAGGATCGCTTACAACGGCATCGACCTCGGGAGCGGGCATGATTATCTTGTGGTATTGATCGCCCGTAATTTCGATCGTCACGGAGAGTTTACCGCGCAGATAGTCGTCAACCTGACTTCCGAGCGATGCGCCGTGCGTTACGACCCACTGGCTATCCTTGGCATCCAGCGCGAGGGAGAGCGTACCCCCTTCGCGGAGGAAGTCCTTTTGGATCGCGCGATCGATGAGCTCGGCAACCACCAGATCCAAGGGTTTTTCCTGATACATGTAATCATCTATCAGCGCGTTTCCGTCCTGATTAACGGCTTTGAGATGGAGTACCGTGTCATTTTTGTTCACATCGATCCGCACCTGCGGGTTCACGGTCATATGTACGGAGGCGTAGACCATGTTGTTCCGCATGAACGGCGGAACCAAAAGGAGCAGGACGATGGCAGCGGCAGCCGCCGCCAAGGAGGCGAACAGCCCGATGTGCCCCTTTTTCCTCGGTGCGAACTGTTGGGCATCGAGCTCTATCACGTTCGTAATACGCTGCCCGACTGCGTATTGCATGTTGGCGACTTTTTGGAACCGCCCCTCTTCATCCAGAACCACCGCATAGCCGGGATGACATTCCATTACGATATATTTCATTTCGATGCGGCCTCCTTTCTCGTGAGGACATGCCGCAGGTGTCCCCGGATGATTTCATATCCGTTGGTCTGGATCAATAGCATGGCTACTATGTATTGCCTGTGTCGTTCCAGCGTTTTCGCTCCACGCCGGAACCGCGGACGAGCTGTGCCATCGGCAGTTTTTTGGTGCGCAGCAATTCGACCAGCAAATGGGGATTTTCCTTCGCATATCGAACGGCTGCGGTGCAGGCCGTAAGCGTTCGTTCCTGCTTGGGGCAGTTGTCAGCGACATCGGAAAAAGTAACGTCAAACTGCGCCATCACCGCGGACAAT
>CAYFRC010000151.1:0-3106 GCA_964345325.1 uncultured Oscillospiraceae bacterium | reverse complement strand
GTTGTCAGCGACATCGGAAAAAGTAACGTCAAACTGCGCCATCACCGCGGACAATGCCGCGTCGCCTCGCGCGTGGCGGAGGCTTCATATGCATCCTCGTCATCGGCGAGGGTATCCATCAGGGCGCGATCGTCCTCTTCGCTGTTTTTCTCATACAGCGAGAGATGCCCGCGATGGCGGGTTTCCCTTCGGCTATAATCGATGAGCCTGCTGCGAATCAACAGCGACGCATAGCCAAGGAACGTGCCCCGCCCCTTTTCATATCCCATGATCGCCTCGTAAAAAGCCATCATGGCGATGGAATATTCATCGTCCCGCTCGGTACACTGCCTGCCCATAAACTTGGCAGCCTCCGCGCGGATGAAGGGGACATAAGCGCGGATCAGATCGTCCGCTTTATGGGAGGAATCCTTTGCGGCGTAGACTTCTTCTACAATCCGATGCGCACTTGCCATAGGCTCACTCCTTCTTAAGAACAGAATACGTTTGGGCGAATCGCGAAACGGGGGAGAACGGTAAGCTTATGAAAATATAACAATACGATGCCGCACGATTTGAGGACAATTCGCGCGACATCGTCAAAAGAGAGCTATTGAATATGCGCCAACCGTTTCTGCGATTACGCATCGTCGTCATAATACGCCGTCGCATTGGTGAGGCCGCATATACGGCAGCGATGTTTTACTTCCGTATAGCCTCCGGGCCCCCAACCGTTCACATCGTTCCCGCCGTAGTATGTGCGCCCTGCCTCAACCCAGTCATGTCTGCATTTGGTCCCGCAGCGGGCGCACTTGCTGTCATACCATTGGTGCCTTGTTTTACCGCATTTCAGGCAGATACATCCATCCCATGTATGCAATATGCAGGGCAAAACGCATCCCTCCCAAGAACTATCGTAGACCCCTCCACGATGCCGCGGAGGGGTCTAAAGCGTGGGTTATTCGTATTTCGGACGGCCTGCGTAATGGGTGTGGAGCAGTTCGTGCGCCTTATGGCCGTTGGGCTTGCCGAGGTATTCGGCATAGAGCTTCTTGATCGAGGGGTTCTCGTGCGATTTGCGGATCGGCTTTTCGACGTCCTCGGTGTACAGCGCCTGCGCGCGTACGAGCCTCGGATCCGCCTTCTCGCGGCGCTCGGGGCTGACGATCGGCTGACCGCCGCCATTGACGCAGCCGCCGGGGCACGCCATGACCTCGATAAAGGTGTAGTTCTTCTCGCCTGCAATGACGCTTTCCAGAATCTTCGCCGCGGATGCGGTGGAGCTGGCGATTGCGACATTGACCTCGAGCCCGTTGAGATCGATGGTGGCTTCCTTGATGCCCTTGATGCCGCGAACCGCTTCGAAGTTCACGTCTTTGAGGGTTTCGCCGGTGATTGCCTCATACGCGGTGCGCAGCGCGGCTTCCATAACGCCGCCGGTCGCGCCGAAGATGACGCCCGCGCCGGACGATTCGCCGGGCATGTCGTCGAAATCTTCTTCGGGCAGCGCCGCGAAGTCGATATTCGCCTGCTTGAGCATCTTGGCGAGCTCGCGCGTGGTGATGACGATGTCTACATCCTTCAGCGAGCCGCGCCCCATCTCCTCGCGCGCCGCCTCAAACTTCTTGGCGGTGCAGGGCATGACGGATACGACCACGATCTTCTTGGGATCGATGCCGATGGCCTCGATCATGCCCTGCAGCGACTGGTACGGGGACTTGCAGGAGGACAGGTGCGGCAGGAACTCCGGATAGTAGTGCTCGCAGAACTTGATCCAGCCGGGCGAGCAGGAGGTGACCATCGGGAGGACGCCGCCGTTTTGTACGCGGTGGACGAGCTCGTGCGCCTCTTCCATGATGGTGAGGTCGGCGCCGAAGTCGGTGTCGAACACCTTGTCAAAGCCCATGCGGCGCAGCGCGCACGCCATCTTGCCGGTGACGGAAGTGCCCATGGGAACGCCGAATTCCTCGCCCAGAGCGGCGCGCACGGAGGGTGCGGGCTGCACGACCACGTACTTGTCCGGGTCGGCGAGCGCTGCCCAAACCTTCTGCGTATCGTCCTTTTCGGTGAGGGCGGCAGTGGGGCAAACGGCGATGCACTGTCCGCAGTTGATGCAGGCGGTCTCCGCGAGCGGCAGGTTCCACGCGGATTCGATGGTGGTGTTGAAGCCGCGCTTCACGGGGCCGATGACGCCCACTTTCTGTATGGTGCTGCAAACCGCGACGCAGCGGCGGCAGACGATGCACTTCTTGTTGTTGCGAACGATGGAGAGAGAGGCATCATCGATGTCGGACGGCGTGGTGTAGCCGGCATAGGCGTTTTCGTCGGATACGCCGTATTCGTTGCACAGCGTCTGCAATTCGCAGTTGGTGGAGCGAACGCAGGAAAGGCACTGCTTGTCGTGGTTGGAGAGCAAAAGCTCCAATACGCACTTGCGCGCCTCGCGAACCTCGGGCGTGTTGGTTTTCACCTTCATTCCCTCGGCGACGGGCATGACGCAGGCGGCGGAAAGGGCGCGCGCCCCGGTGTCGACGACGCATACGCGGCAGGCGGCGATTTCATTGATATCTTTCAGGTAGCACAGTGTGGGAATGCGGACCCCCGCGGCCTTTGCGGCCTCGAGAACGGTGGAACCGGCAGGCACTGTTACCGAAATGCCGTCGATCGTACAGGTTACCATATTCATGATGGAGGTCCTCCTTACTTGTTGGAAATCGCGCCGAACTTGCACTTCTCCATGCAGGCGCCGCATTTCAGGCACTTCTCCTGATCGATCACGTGCGGCTGCTTGACCGTGCCGGAAATGCAGTTGGCGGGGCAAACGCGCGCGCAGAGCGTGCAGCCCTTGCACTTTACGGGATCAATCACGTAGCGAAGCAGGTTTTTACAGACGCCGGCGGGGCAGCGCTTTTCGTAGATATGCGCCTCGTATTCGTCGCGGAAGAACTTGAGCGTGGAAAGAACGGGGTTGGGAGCGGTCTGCCCCAATGCGCACAGGGACGCCGCCTGAATGTTCTTGGCGAGGCTTTCCAACTTCTCGATATCGCCGTCTTCGCCCTTGCCGTCGCAAATCTTGTCGAGCAGCTCCAGCATACGGCGCGTGCCGATGCGGCAGGGGGTGCACGTG
>CAYFRC010000150.1:0-5068 GCA_964345325.1 uncultured Oscillospiraceae bacterium | reverse complement strand
GTCGAGGTTGAAATAGGCGTGGTTGGTGAGGTTGCACAGCGTGTCCCTGTCGGAAACTGCCTCGTAGCGGATGGAAAGCGCGCAATCGTCGTCCCACGTGTACGTCACCTTGATGTCGATGTTGCCCGGGAAGCCGCCCTCGCCGTCGGCGCAGGAGGCGGTCAGTTCGAGCGCATTCGCTTCTTCGATGGGTTTTACTTTCCAGAACTTCAGGTGCAGCCCGCTCTTTCCGCTGTGCAGGCTGTTGATGCCGTTGTCGTTCGCCTCCAGCGGGAAGTGTTGCCCCGCAATCACCGCGTCCGCTCTGCCGATGCGGTTCCCCACGCGCCCGATGAGCGCGCCGAGGTTGCCCTCGTTGTTCGGAAAGTAGCCGGAAATGCCGTTATAACCCAAAGCCACTTCCGCCATATTGCCGGCCTTGTCCGGAACGCGGATCGATGTGATCGCGCCGCCAAAATCCGTAATGCTCACGCTCGCGCCGGACGCATTGGTGATGGTGTACAGGGTGGAGTTACCGCCAAACGGCCTTTGTGTAATCATTTTTTCTCGCCTCTTTCTTTGATCTTCTGAAATACCAGCACCGTCCTCGAAGGACTGTATACGAGGAAGCCCGCGCCCTTGCCCTCCACGCGCTTCGTGAAGTGGCGAACGGTATCGGACACCCTCGCCTGCCCGCCGAACTCGATCTCGTCGGAGGAGAACACCAGCCGATACGCGCCCTCGCCCGTTTCGTGCGCCGGAACGAACAGCTGCTCATACGAATCGCTCGGGTGGAAATTGAACACGTATACGAGCCCGCCCTTGGCAAAGATGAGTGTATTTTCTTCCTGCCCGACCCAAAGGGAGGTGATGTCCTTTTTCGCGAGCACGCGGTTTTTCCGCGCGAAGCGCAGCATCTCCCTGTCGAAATTGAGCAGGTATTCGTACTTGAGCGTCGTATCCTCCGCGAGTGACCACTGCCGCCGCGCGTATTTGAAGCTCCAGCCGTTTCCCTCCCTCGGGAAATCGATCCATTCGGGATGGCCGAATTCGTTTCCCATGAAGTTGAGATATCCGTCGCTGCCCATGGTGAGCGTCGCAAAGCGGATGAGCTTATGCAGCGCGATCGCGCGGTCGATGATCAGGGAAGGCGTGAAGCGCGACATCTTGGTATACATTTCCTTGTCCGCCATGCGGAAGATGATCGTCTTGTCGCCCACGAGCGCCTGATCGTGCGATTCCGAATAGCCGATGCTCGCCTCTTTCGGCCGCCGCGTCGTCAGTTCGTACCACATGCGGTGCATATCCCAATCTTCGTCCGGGCGTTTGAGCGTGTCGATCCAAAAATCGGGAATGCCCATCGCGAGGCGGTAATCGAAGCCGATGCCGCCCGCCCGAATCGGGAGGCACATGCCGGGCATTCCGCTCATGTCCTCGGCGATCGTCACCGCGAAGGGGTTCACCTCGTGGACGAGTTCGTTTGCGAGCTGCAGATACGTCACCGCTTCGACATCGGTATTCATGCTGAAATACTTGTCGTAGCTGTCAAACGCCGTGCCAAGCCCGTGGTCCAGATACAGCATGGATGTCACGCCGTCAAAGCGGAAGCCGTCGAAATGGTATTCGTCCTGCCAGAATTTGATGTTGGAGAGCAGAAAGTGGATCACTTCATGCTTGCCGTAGTTGAAAATCTTCGAGCCCCATTCCTTGTGGTACCCGCGCGGCCCCGCGTGGAAAAACTGCGTATCCGTGCCGTCAAAGCGGTTTAGCCCCTCTGCGCTGTTGATGCAGGCGTGGCTGTGTACGAGATCGAGCAGGACGTACATTTCCATGGAATGCGCCTTGTCGATGAGCGCCTTCAGGTCTTCGGGTTCCCCGTACCACGAGGATGCCGCGAAAAAGTTCGTCACCTGATAGCCGAACGAGGCGTAATACGGGTGCTCCTGAATCGCCATCAGCTGTACGGCGTTATAGCCCTCGCTCTTGATGCGCGGAAGGACGTTCTCCGCAAATTCCTTATAGGTGCCAACGCCTTCCTTCTCCTGCGCCATGCCGATGTGGGCTTCATAGATGTACAGCGGGTGCATCTTGCGCCTGCCGTATGCGCCGTCCGTCCACTTGAAGGGTGTTTCCGGCTCCCATACCTGCCCGGTAAAGCTGTGGTCGCGCTCATCCTGCACTGCGCGGCGGATGTAGGTCGGAATTTTGTCGTTCACGACGCCGTTTTTGGTAACGGCGACCTTGACGAATTGCCCGTGCCGCAAGGCGTCGCGCCCGTCCAGCTCGATCTCCCAATTGCCGCCTTCAAGCCTGCGCATGGGATGTGAAGATCGGTTCCAGCCGTTGAAATCGCCTATGAAATGCATAGCATCCGCACCGGGCGCCCACTCCCTGTATACCCAGCCGGTCTGCGTCCTGTGGATGCCGTAATACAAAAAGCCGTTCGCGACCTGCGAAAGCTGCGTATTTTCCTGCAGAAAAAGCTTCCGAATGTCCGTATAGCGCGACATGCGCAGCCCTATGTCCTTCGAATATGGGGTAAGATACGGATCTATCGACAGGATTTTATAGGAACTTTTACGTTTCGCCATTGATGAACGCACCCCCTTTGTTGTATTATACTATGAAACGGGCAGGCGTGCAATACGGTCTGTGAAATTTTGGGAAAGCATTGACACCGTCCGCCCGGTAATGTATAATAATACATAATTATGGTATATTTATGCAGGAGGGGATTCACCATGTCTTTCAAGGGAAAAAGCTTTCTGACGCTGCTCGATTTTACGCCGCAAGAGATCGAAGCATTCCTCAACACGGCGGAGGAACTAAAGAAAGAGAAAAAAGCGGGCATCGCGCACGACGTGCTGCGCGGAAAAAATGTCGCCCTCATCTTTGAAAAGACCTCCACGCGCACGCGTTGCGCGTTCGAGGTGGCTGCGGCGGACCTCGGCATCAACGCCGTATAGCTCGACCCCTCCGCCTCGCAGATCGGCAAAAAGGAATCCATCGCAGATACCGCGCGCGTCCTGGGCAGGATGTTCGACGGCATCGAGTACCGCGGCTACGGGCAGGAGCGCGTCGAAGCCTTCGCAAAATATGCCGGCGTGCCCGTATGGAACGGCTTGACGAACGAATACCACCCGACGCAGATCCTGGCGGACCTTCTCACCATCCGTGAGCATTTCGGATCACTTCGGGGCAAAAAGCTCGTCTACATGGGCGATGCGCGCTACAACATGGGCAATTCCCTCATGATCGGCTGCGCGAAAATGGGGCTTTCGTTTGTCGCCTGCGCCCCGAAGAAATACTTCCCGAACCAAAAGCTTATCGATATCTGCACCGAAATCGCGAAGGAAACGGGAGCGACCCTGCAGTTTTCCGAAAATCCCGCAGAGGCAGTACAGGGCGCGGACGTACTCTATACGGACGTATGGGTTTCCATGGGCGAGCCCGAGGAGGTTTGGGCGGAGCGCATACATGACCTTCTCCCCTATCGCATTACGCAGGAGATCATGGATATCGCGGGAAACAATGCGCGCTTCATGCACTGCCTGCCCGCGTTTCACGACCTCGAGACCGAAACGGGAAAGGCGATTTATGCCCGCTTCGGCATCGACTGCATGGAGGTTACCGACGAGGTGTTTGAAGGAGAGCGCTCCATCGTCTTTGACGAGGCGGAGAACAGAATGCACACCATCAAGGCGGTTATGGCGCTGACGATGGGGTATACAAAGGAGTGATCGGATATGCCGCTTGATAAGAGTATCCACAAGGTTCTGATGATCGGTTCGGGTCCCATCGTGATCGGGCAGGCGGCCGAATTCGACTACGCGGGCGCACAAGCCTGCCGCGTGCTCAAGGAAGAAGGGCTGGACGTCGTTCTCGTCAACTCCAACCCCGCCACCATCATGACCGACAAAAACCTGGCGAGCGAAATCTACCTCGAATCGCTCAACGCGACGACCGTCGCCCGCGTCATCGAGAAGGAGCGGCCCGATGGCCTGCTCGCGGGGCTCGGCGGGCAGACGGGGCTCACCATCGCAATGCAGCTCAAGCGCGCGGGCGTGCTCGAGCGCTTCGGCGTGCGCCTGCTCGGCACCGACATCGACGCGATCGACAAGGCCGAAGACCGTGAGCTCTTCCGCGACGCCATGGAAGAAATCGGGCAGCCCTGCGTGCCCTCCGGCATCGCCAACACCATGGAAGAATCGCGCGCCATCGCCGACGAGATCGGCTACCCCGTAATCATCCGCCCCGCGTTCACCCTTGGCGGCTCCGGCGGCGGTACCGCCGAAACGCGGGAAGAATTGGAAACCATCGCAAAAATCGGGCTGGACATGTCCCCCATCACGCAGATTTTGGTGGAAAAGTGCATCTCCGGCTGGAAGGAAATCGAGTTCGAGACCATGCGCGACGCGCTCGGCAACGCCGTCATCGTCTGCTCCATGGAAAACGTCGATCCCGTCGGCATCCACACGGGCGACTCCATCGTGGTCGCGCCCGCGGTGACGCTATCGGAACGCGAATACTCGATGCTGGCCGGCGCCGCGCTCGACATCGTCCGCTCCATCGGCATCATCGGCGGCTGCAACTGCCAGTTCGCGCTCAAGCCCGACGGCTCGGAATACGCCGTGATCGAGGTGAACCCGCGCGTATCGCGCTCCTCCGCGCTCGCGTCCAAGGCGACGGGCTACCCCATCGCCAAGGTGACGACGCGCCTCGCGCTGGGCTACACCCTGGGCGAAATCTCCAACCCCGAAACGGGCGCATCGCTGCTCGGCTTCGAGCCGGATGTGAAGTACACGGTCGTCAAATGCCCCAAAGGGCCGTTCGAGAAGTTCTACGGCTCCAACCGCAGGCTCGGAACGCAGATGAAGGCGACGGGCGAGGTCATGTCCATCGCGCCGACCTTTGAAATGGCGCTGATGAAGGCGGTTCGCGGCACGGAGAACGGCTTCGACACGCTGAACGCGCCGCCGCTGTACAACCGCGACGTGCTCTCCCGCCTGCGCGATCAGGACGACAGGCGCATTTTCACTGTGTTTGAGGCGATGAAACAGGGCGTCTCCGACGAAACCATCTACGACAT
>CAYFRC010000149.1:3669-5086 GCA_964345325.1 uncultured Oscillospiraceae bacterium | reverse complement strand
GCTTGGACGGCAGTACTATGGATATCATGCCCGCCGCATACTGCACGGTCGACAGGATGCTGTAGCCGGAAGCAGCGCCTTTTGCCGCCGTCAGGTTGAAAATCATCGAATAGCCCCCTTGCTTTGTCATTGCGTCAAATCCCCCAAGTCCGTCAGCCCGCCGAGTGCGAGCACGTGCATGAGCACGTCCCCGCTCGGCGCCGCATCGCACGCAAAATCGATGCCCCCGGCGCTCTGCCCCGCGCAATATACCCCGCACGCCGCCGCGAGAGAAAACGACGCGGGCGCGGGCGATACGATCAAAACCGCATTCTCTTTGAGCGCGTAGTCCGTCATGTCGATGTGCTGCGCCCCATCGTTCCAGCCGCCCTGCGCCAGCGTCACGGAAAAGACCGACCCTGCGGGATAGTCCCCGCCCGATTGGAACGCGCCCGCCTCTGCCGTGTCCATCGCCTTCGCGCGCCGCCTCCCCACGTCCAAAATGCCGTCCGCACCCGCGCGAATCCACGCGGAAAAGGCGTTGGAGAGCCTTGTTTCGTCCTGCGGATCGAGGCACGGCAGGTTGCGCACGCCGATCGCGAGCCCCGATGCGAAACCTTCGGGCGCGGGCGCGGCGGCGCTTGCGCCCGCGTAATTCGGCGCCATCAGCCGCATTTCGTAACCGCCGCCCTCGCCGGACGGGATCGCGTTCAGCCGAATGTGCCCGCTCTCGGAGTTTTGCGGATCGCGCAGGCGGCTCGATGCGAAATACCCCTCGCCGTCGTCCACGCCGCCCTCCGCGACGGGCGCGCCCGTATCCGCCATATACAGTCCGAACCTTTCGCCGTTCGCCTGAAACACCGTGCCCGACTGCTGCGACACGCAGATGCCCGCGTCCTTGTTGATGACGGTCGTTCCGAGTTCGATGTTCGCATCCCCGCGCATCGAAAGCGACTCTCCGACGTCTCCATTCAGTTTTGCGACGGACACCGTGCCGTTTTGCAGCGCTTCGCCGCGCAGCGAACGGATTTGCCATGAAAAGACGCTTCCGCCCGTTTGGATTTTGCCGAGCGTTATGCCCGTTGCGCGCTCGTGCAGGCAGTCCCACCCCATGCGCACGACGGTCGATTTCGCTATGATGCCGTATTCCTGGGAGGCGACCGTCACATCGTCGTACAGGAACACCTTTTCCAGCTCCTTATACCGCGAAAACGCGGAGGTGTCGCCCAAAGAGACAAAATCGACATCCAGCACTACCTGCGGCTCGCCGCAATGCAGTTCGTCAAACCGCGCCTGTGCCTGCGCCCGCATCCGCGCGCGGGCGACAGATTTCGTCACCTTCCTGCTGCCCGTGCCGACGATGCAGTCCGCGCAATCCAGCGCCTGCGCGATCACGCCCGCGCGGGCAATGCCCGTTGCGCTCGTCACGTAGTTTGCC
>CAYFRC010000149.1:0-3659 GCA_964345325.1 uncultured Oscillospiraceae bacterium | reverse complement strand
GTCCCTGCTGCGCGGCTTGATCGCCGTAACGGTACTTGCCTCGGACACGGTCATGGCAGCGCCCAGCATGTTCTTTCCGTGCTCGATGCGAACGCCCCTGTCCGCGCCCGCCCTGCGCAAAAGCACGATCTCAAAATCGTCGAACACGGGCTGCGCGGAAAAGACGGCGCAGAAGCCGTCCTCCGGGTTGAGCAGCGCCTCGAACGCATTTCTGTCCCGCCAATCGACGCCGACCACGGAATCCGCAATGTCTGTATAGCAGCGTATGCCCGGGTCCTCGCCGTCCAAGAGCTCCAGATTGCCGAAGATGCCGCCCGTTACGATGCCCGTCTCCTCATCCACATCGCCCAGCGCGGATAGCCCCGTGATCGCGGTCGAATGCGAAAACGTCGTGACGATTTTGGATGCGTCGAAGGCGATGTGCATCGCCTTTACCTCGATCTTCCCCGATTTCGCGTCCCGCTCCGTCTCGATGATGCGAAAGAGCTGGCGCTTGACGGAGAGCGGCGCCGCCGCGTCCTCCATGCCGGTCGCCGTATCGGGCAAGGTGAGGGTTTGCTTCCTTGCCGAAAGCGCATCCACCCCTACCCAGCCGTTTATGCGCCCGCTCTTGATTTTGCAGCGCTGCGCCTGTCGCGCGACCACCGTCACGTCCGCGCCGAGGGAAAGCGTCCCCTTGCGCTTCCCGCCAACGGGCTTTGTGAACACGCCGCGCTGCACCCACGTCGCCGTATCGGCGACGGACCAGATTTCGACGGTGCGGACATATGCCGTGCCGTTCATTTCCGGCGTCATGCGCACGCGGCACGGCGCGGAGAGGATGTTGCCGACGATTAGGTGCCTCCACCGCCCGCCCCCGTCATACGGATGGGAAAGCGCAAGGTGCGGCACCTCGCCCGCGCGCATCTCGCACGTACACGTTTCCGCAAGCAGCGCGCCGCACAGCCCCGTCGTCGAAAAATCCGCCTCGTCCCTTCCGAACACATAGATTTCGCCCAATCGTTCTCCCTCCCAATCACAGCCATCTGTACCCGGGGTACAGCGTCATTTCCGAAACGGTTCCCGTGTAGGTCAGCGTATTCGCGCCCGCCTTCGTGGAAGGCCACGCGCCGTGTAGCAGCGATACCGATATGGGCGCGTTCGTCTCCGAAAGATACGCCGCCTTGCTTCCGCAATCGATGTGCACTCCGGCAGGTTCGAAAGCGCCACGGATGCGCCGTTTAATGTCAGAACGACACTTCCCGCGCCGCGCAGGACGAACGTCGGCGCGCCCGCAAGCGTGCCGCTGCCGTAAAAGCCCGTGTGCGGTGAGAAGATGCCGACTTCCGATGGAACCCGCTCCGTTCGGAACGGCTCGCCGACCCAGGAGATTCTATACAGCAGATACTCCGCCGAAAACCGAGATACCTTCGCGCTCGCCCGCACGCGCCGCTTTTTGAGCGAATCCGACGACAAGATGAGGTCGCCCTCCCCGCCGCACCACGCGCGGATCTCGTTTTGCGGTTTCTCTGCCGGCGCGAGCAGTTCCGACGTCGCATACACGTCGCCGTAGCCGCCGTCCGGCAAAAAGAGCGTTCCCGCGCGCCCGGGCACGTGCGCCTTTACGCCCTTTTCCGACGCTATGGGAAACTGCGGCATGCGGCGCACGATGCACCCCAGGGAAGATGCCGCGACGCCCCGAAAAATCATGTCCGCCACGGGAAACCACCTCCGCTACCTGATGCCGTATCCCAGCGCGATGCGCCGGTCGTACCTGTCGAGCGCTTCGCGGTTGTCCGCCGCCGTGACGCGCCCCAATTCCCTCCCGTTCACCGAAAGCGCGATTTCGCGCCGCGAGGAGAGTTCTTCGAGCGCCTCCGCGACCAATTCCGCGACGTTCTCCGCAAAAAGCCTTTCCTCCAGTTCCACGTTTCTCGCCTCCTTTTATAGATACACGATCCGAAACGTCGCCGAGTGCGTCTGCGCGAACGTCCCCGACAGTCCCTCAAACCGAAACCCCGCGCCCGTTTCGCACAACAGCACCCGTGCGCCGCCGTCTGTGAGCAGCTGCCCCGGGGCGCCCTCCATGGCGCGCGCGATATCCTCCGCGATCTGCACAGGCGGCACCGATTCCGCGCCAGCGCGGATGTTGATGCGCACCTTCGCGCCCCTTTCGTCGCCCGAAAGCCGCATATCCTCTCCCGTCACGCAGATCGCCCTGAGCGGCGCTTCGGGCAGATACCCGAAAAATACGCTCCACGGCGATATTCCTTCAAACGATAAGCCGAGCTTTCGCGCGAGAAAGCTCGCGACCTGTTCCGTAATGCCCATTGTCATACCCTCCCGCTCAGGTAATGTGGATCGGAAGCCTTGTTTCGATACTCCCGTCGATCGAGGTGAGCAGCATCTCCGTCTCCCCCGCCGATATACCGAGGATTGCAAAACGATTTCCTTCCCTTGAAACCTTCGCGATGTTTTCATCCGCGACCATCCAGAACAATTTCGCCGCCTCCGCCCCGCTCGGAAGGAAATGCGGGAAAGCCGACGCGCTTGCACCTACGGAAAGGGCGATCTCCGTGACCCTCACGCCGTTTTCGTCGTACAGCCGGACATCGGAAAGCCTTGTGAACGCGGGCTCCGAAACAGCTTCCGTCCCGACGAGCGTCCAGATGATCTTTTCGCCGTCCGCGTCCGATACGCGCTTTTCCTCGGTCACAACGCATATGCAGTCCGATATGCCGCCCGCCGTGTCCTGCACGCGCAATCGGCACGCGCCCGAAAGCGCCGCCGCGCGCAACACCGCCTGCCCCGCGTCGTATGCGCCGCTTGTGAGCGATACGATGGGCTTTGCCGTAATCGTAAACACCGCCTTGCGCGATGTGATGCAGGGCTTTTCCCACATTTCCCCCTCTGTCCGCGCGTCCTTTGTATTGGACGAGACAGACCGCACCACCGCCGTCACGCCGCCCACGGGCAGGAACTGTGCGATGTCCGCATTTCGCACCGATACAAAGAGCATACAATCCCCTCCCTTCCGCGAAACCGTCGCACGTCAATACTCGCCCTTGCAGATAAGCTTTAGGTGATGCTCTCTGTACAATCCCTTCGCGCGGAAAATTTCCGTCACGATGAGCGCCCTTTCGCCGCAAACAATGCGGTCGCCGACGGATACCTCTGCGCTCGAATCCATATACACGGTGTACGCGCCGCTGCGCCGCGCCTCGTCGTCCCGAAAAAAGGTGCTGCTTCGGATGCTGCGCACCTCCCCTTCCAGCGCGCGACACTTGGCCTCCGTATACGTTTCCGAAAAGACGGGTGCGCCATTTTCCCGCCCGATGCGCGGGTAAATCCGCGCCGTTTCGCGAAGCCCCGTCATCCTTTCACCTCCGCCGCGCCTGCGGCAGGCTCCTGCGCAAGAGCCCCGCGTTTTCGAGGATTGCCCGCGCCGTCTCCGATATGCGCCAGATGCCGCGCGTATGCACCTCGTAATCGCCGATGCGCAGCATCGATACGTTCTCCGGCACGTCCGCCTCCGCCAACGCGCGCGCTTCCTCCCCGCAGGCGGCGGAAAACGCGGCGATCTCCGCCTCCGTCACTGGCGTATTCGGCACGATGTACGCCTGAAGCAGCGCCTGCGCCCGCTCTACATCCGTCATATGCGCTCCCCCCTTTCCCGCGGC
>CAYFRC010000148.1:0-5108 GCA_964345325.1 uncultured Oscillospiraceae bacterium | reverse complement strand
TCTACGGCTTTTTGATCGGCTTTATCGTTTTGCTGAAGCTGAACGTACTCTCCGGCACCCTCGCCGCGGTCGGCACGGTCAACGGGCTGTGGGTGCTCATCGGGTGCCTGCCGCTCGGAATCGTCGGGTATTTCTCCGCGATCTTTCAGGGGCGCGTCGCCGCTGCCGGCATTTCGCTCCTGGGCAAGCGGCCCAATTCGGGCGGCCAGGGCATTTCCCTCACCGTCATGGTCGAGACCTACGCCGTGCTCGCGCTGCTCGCATCGTTCCTGATCGTGTGGTTTGTGCCGCTGGTGTAAGTCGGACATAGAACGCACGAAAAGGAGGTAGCGCACTTGAACGCGGATGCCATTACGGCTAAAATCATAGAGGACGCGCGCGTATCTGCCGAAAAGACGCTCTCCGAAGCAAAAAGCCGCGCCGAGGCTTTGACGCGCAGCGCGGACGAAGCGCTCGCGGTCGAGCAGGAAAAGTCCCAAAAGCAGGCGAAGAAGGACTGCGCGGAGCTTCGGGACAGGATGCTGCGCATGGCGGAGCTCGACCAGCGCAAAGTGCAACTCGCCGTCAAGCGCGAGGTGATCGACGTGGCGTTCGAAAGGGCGCTCGCGCTTTTGCGCGGGATGGATCGCGCCGACATGCGGGCGTTCCTCACGAAAATCCTGCTCTCTGCGGCGGAGGGCGGCGAGGAAATCGTCGTCGATTCCGAGGATACGGATATCTTCGACCAACAGACGCTCAGAGAAATCAATTCCTCGCTCTTCGAGCAGGGCAGAATGTCTGTGACGCTTTCGGGCGAGCACAGAAAAACCGGCGGCGGCTTCATCCTGAAGCAGGGCGGTATGGAGATCAACTGCACACTGCCTGCGGTTCTTAGCCAGCGCCGCGCTTCTTTGGAAGCGGATGCCGCAGAAATGCTGTTTAGGTAGGTGAAGGACGTGCCCCAAATCAGTCATGCCTATGCGGTAGGGCGGGTGCGCGTGCTCGAGCAAATGCTCCTGAACGGGCAGGCGCTCGATCGGCTCATCGCCTGCGAGAATCTCGCCGAGGTGCTGCGCGCGCTCGCGGAAGCGGGCTGGGGCGATGCCGCCAACAAGAACGAGGTAGATCGCCTTGCGGAGAGGCACATAGCGGATGCCTGCAAGCTGGTGCGCGAGATCACGCCGGAGCCCGTCATCACCGACTGTTTCCTGATCAAATACGACGTTTTGAACATGAAGGTGCTGGTCAAGGCGAGGGCATTGGGCATACCGAGTGCCGCGCTTTCCGAAAACGGCACAATCCCGGCGGACAGGCTGCGCCGCGCCGTTGAGGAGCGGCGGTATCAGGATTTGCCCGCGCCCTTTGCCGAGGCGCTCATGCGGATCGACAAAAAATTCCTGAGCGAGGAAGATCCGCTGTACGTGGACGCGGAACTGGACAAGGCGATGGGCGAATACATCCAAACCGCGCTGAAATGCACAAAGAACGAGGCAATCAAGCGCTATTTTACCGACCGGGCGGATGTCGTGAACCTTTTGATCGCGATCAGGTGCCACAGGATCGGGCGCGGAAGCGCACTCGCGAAGGAGATGTTCATTCAGGGCGGCGAAATCGACTTTGCCGAGCTTTCGCGCATTGCGGACGAGCCGGAAGGCGTCTACAGGTTGATCGAGCACCGCGCGTTCGCGCGCCCCATGAAGGAGGCGCTCGCGCAGCGCGACGGGGAGGCGCTTGCTTTTATCGAAAAGCAGTCAGACGACCACCTGCTCTCGCTCATCCGCCGGCATAAGAACGAGCCGCTCACGATGATGCCGGTGATCGGCTATCTCCTCGCCAAGGAGCGGGAGTGTGCCGCAGTGCGCCTCATCGTCATCGCGAAGGACGCGCGCGTTTCGAACGACAAGCTCCGGCTGAGACTGCGCGAGCTGTACGCATAAGGAGGAAGAGCCATGCAGAAGGTTGCGGCGGTCGGCTCGCGGGACACCGTGCTGGCGTTCAAGGCCTTGGGAATCACGGCGGTCTTCGCGGACACGCAGGAGGAAATCTCGCAGGCAATCTACCGCCTTGCAAGCGAGAAATACGCGGTGATTTTTATCACGGAAGCGGCTGCGGAGAAGGCGCAGGAGACTATATCGCGTTACAAAACGGAAGCCTTGCCTGCCATCATCCCCATTCCCGGCGCCACGGGCGCCACGGGGGTCGGCATGCGAAACGTTCGCGCCAATGTGGAAAAGGCGGTAGGCGCAGACATACTATTTAAGGAAGAGGGTTGAAGAGGTGCGACAGGGAACCATCATCAAGGTCGCAGGCCCTTTGATCGTCGCCGACAATATGGGCGATGCCACGATGTACGACGTGGTGCGCGTTTCGGAAAAGGGTTTGATCGGCGAAATCATCGAGCTGCGCGGCGACCGCGCATCCATACAGGTATACGAGGAGACCGCGGGCCTTGGGCCGGGTGAACCTGTCGTTTCGACGGGCGCGCCCCTCTCCGTGGAGCTTGCGCCCGGGCTCATCGAATCGATTTTTGACGGAATCCAGCGCCCGCTGACGGCCATCCGCGACATCGCGGGCGACCGCATCGAGCGCGGCGTCAGCGTACACAGCTTAAACCGCGAAAAGAAATGGGGGTTTGACCCGCGCGTCAAGGTCGGCGATACGGTCAAGGGCGGCGACATCTTAGGCGTCGTTTCGGAAACCGCCGTCGTGGAGCACCGCATCATGGTGCCGCCGAATCTTTCGGGCACGGTCGAATGGATCGAAAAGGGCGAGTACACCATCGAGGAAACCGTGTGCAAAATCGCAACGGAAAACGGAACGGTGAACCTTTCCATGCTCCAGAAATGGCCTGTCCGCAGGGGGCGCCCCTATAAGGAGAAGATCGCCCCGTCCGAGCCGATGGTCACGGGGCAGCGCGTCATCGACACGTTCTTCCCGATCGCGCGCGGCGGCGTCGCGGCGGTCCCAGGCCCCTTCGGCAGCGGAAAGACGGTCGTTCAGCACCAGCTCGCGAAGTGGGCGGACGCGGACATCATCGTCTACGTCGGCTGCGGCGAGCGCGGCAACGAAATGACCGACGTTCTGATGGAGTTCCCCGAGCTGCACGACCCGCGCACGGGCGAAACGCTGATGAAGCGCACCGTGCTCATCGCGAACACCTCCGACATGCCCGTCGCGGCGCGCGAGGCTTCGATCTATACGGGCATCACCATCGCGGAGTACTTCCGCGATATGGGTTATGAGGTCGCCATCATGGCGGACTCCACGTCCCGCTGGGCGGAGGCGCTGCGCGAAATGAGCGGCCGACTCGAGGAAATGCCCGGCGAGGAAGGCTACCCCGCATATCTCTCCAGCCGCATCGCGGAATTCTACGAGCGCGCGGGCTGGGTAGAGTGCATCGGAAGCGGCGCGCGCAGGGGCGCGATTTCCGCCATCGGCGCGATTTCCCCGCCCGGCGGCGACATCTCCGAGCCGGTTTCGCAGGCTACGCTGCGCATCGTGAAGGTCTTCTGGGGGCTCTCTGCATCGCTTGCGTATCAGCGGCACTTCCCGGCGATCGACTGGCTGCAGAGCTACTCCCTCTATCTGGACAGGCTCGAAAAGTGGTTTTCGGACGGCGTCGCGCCCGACTGGAACGAAAAGCGCGCGCAGGCGATGATGATATTGCAGGAGGAGTCCGAACTCAACGAGATCGTGCGATTGGTCGGCGTGGACGCGCTCAGCTGGAAGGACAGGCTGACGCTCGAAATCGCCCGCATGATCCGCGAGGACTACCTGCACCAGAACGCCTTCGACGACATCGATACGTATACTTCGCTCCCCAAGCAGTACCGCATGCTCTCCCTCATCATGGACTATCAGGAAAAGGGACAGCGGGCGCTCGCGGCGGGCGCGGATCTTTCGAAGGTGACGAACCTGCCCGTGCGCGAGAAGATCGGCAGGGCGAAATACATCAAGGAAGACGAGCTGAAGCGGTTCGACGCCATCGAGTCCGAGCTCAACGACCAAATCAGCGCTTTGACGGAAGGGGGACGCTGACATGCTGAAAGAATATTCCACCATTGCCGAGGTTGTAGGCCCTCTGATGCTCGTGCAAGGCGTGAGCGGCGTCAAGTATTCCGAGCTCGTCGAAATCGAGCAGGCAAACGGCGAAGTCCGCATGGGTCGCGTGCTCGAGGTGAACGAGGACAAGGCGCTGCTGCAGCTGTTTGAAAGTTCGCAGGGGCTGAAGATCGATACGGCGAAGGCGCGCTTTCTTGGGCGCTCCATCGAGCTTTCCGTATCCATGGACATCCTCGGCCGCGTATTCGACGGCCTCGGCAGGCCGCGCGACAACGGCCCCGAGATCATCCCCGAAAAGCGGCTCGACATGAACGGCGCGCCGATCAACCCGTCCGCGCGCGACTATCCCGACGAGTTTATTCAGACGGGCATCTCCGCGATCGACGGGCTGAACACGCTGGTCAGGGGGCAGAAGCTGCCCGTGTTCTCCGGCTCCGGCCTTCCGCACGCACAGCTCGCCGCGCAGATCGCGCGGCAGGCGAAGGTGCTCTCCGGCAGCGAGAATTTCGCGGTCGTGTTCGGTGCGATCGGCATCACATTTGAAGAGGCGGACTATTTCATCAGCGACTTCAGGCGAACCGGCGCGATCGACCGCACGGTATTGTTCATGAACCTCGCGAACGACCCCGCCATCGAGCGCATCGCGACCCCGCGCATGGCACTGACGGCGGCGGAATACCTCGCCTTTGAAAAGGACATGCACGTGCTCGTCATCTTGACGGACATCACCAACTACGCCGAAGCCCTGCGCGAGATCTCCGCCGCGCGCAAGGAAATCCCCGGAAGGCGCGGCTATCCCGGATATCTGTACACCGATCTCGCCTCCATGTACGAGCGCGCAGGCAGAATCCGCGACAAGCGCGGATCGGTCACGCAGATACCGATCCTCACCATGCCCGAGGACGACAAGACGCACCCGATCCCCGACCTTACGGGATATATAACGGAGGGGCAGATCATCCTTTCGCGGGAACTGTACCGCAAGGGCATCCAGCCGCCGATCGACGTGCTGCCAAGCCTCTCGCGCCTCAAGGACAAGGGCATCGGCAAGGGCAAGACGCGTGAAG
>CAYFRC010000147.1:0-5138 GCA_964345325.1 uncultured Oscillospiraceae bacterium | reverse complement strand
CACTTCACATAGTCGATCGGCGCATCTTGGAGCACCTTTTTCAGCGCGTCGATCACATAGTCCTGCACTTCCCTTCGGCTCATATCGAGGATCAGCTGGCTGCGCATTTCGGTGCGCGGGCGGCCGTCCACGTGCAGGCACCAGTCGGGATGCGCGCGGTACAGGTCGCTGTCGGGCGAAATCATCTCCGGCTCGAACCATAGCCCGAATTTCATGCCGAGCGAATTGATGTCCTCCGCCACGCCGCGGATGCCGTTCGGGAGCTTTTCCATATTGCATACCCAGTCGCCCAGGGAGCAGTTGTCGATGTTGCGCTTGCCGAACCAGCCGTCGTCCAGCACGAACAGCTCGATGCCGAGCTTGGATGCGTTCTCCGCGATCGCGCGCAGCTTCTCTGGCGTAAAGGCAAAATAGGTCGCCTCCCAGTTGTTGATGAGGATGGGGCGCGGCTCGTCCCGCCACACGCCCCGGCACACGCGCAGGCGGATATATTCGTGGAACGCGCGGCTCATACCGTTCAGTCCGCAGTCGGAGAACGCCAACAGCGCCTCCGGCATTTGGAACGTCTCCCCCGCGCCCAGCTTCCAGCGGAACACGTCGCCGTTGAGCCCGATCGAAAGGCGCGTCCTGCCGAAATTGTCGACGTTTGCCTCGCAGAAGAAGCTGCCGGAATACACCCACGTCATGCCGTAGACCTTGCCGGAGAACTCCGTCGCGCAGTGCTCGCACAGCGCCATGAACGGGTTCTCCTCGTGCCCGGATGCGCCGCGCCGCGATTCCACGCGCGCGGTCATGTGTGCGAGCGGCGCGCGGCATACGTTGCGCTCCCTTCTCCACGCGCCGTGTAGCTGGATCGCGTCGTATGCGTCGCCCGGCAAGATCACGCTCGCAGATGCCGTTTCGCCGAGCGTCAATGCCTCTTTTCCGCGGTTGGCAAAGCGCACCGTGCGCGCGATGATGTCGAATTTCTCCGACGCGCTGTAGCTCAGGACGGCCTCAAGCCCCGTCAGTTCGTCTATAAGGGTGATTTCTAACGTCTCGCAGCCGTCGCCTTCCTCGCAATAGGAGGAGGGCAGCCCGTCCAGCGCCTTTTTGCCACGCACGATCTCGTAGGACTTGAAGCGCAGCGAAACCACGTCGTCCCCCTCGCCGTTCACGCATTCGACAGCGCGCTTTCCGAAATAGCCCGCCTCCTGCGTCGGCAGCTCGAACGGCGCGCGCCCCGCATCGTTGTCAAACGACGCGGCGCCCCACGCCTTGGGTTCGAGGGCCGAATAGTCCCCGTCGGGCAGCCGCTTTCCCCAGTACAGGTGCAGCAGAACGCCGTTTTTCGCAACCTTCATCAGATAGCTCGCGCCCTTGGAGCGGACATGGAATACCCCGCCGCAATATTGAATCATTTTCCATCACCTTTCCGCATTTTGTTCTCACGCTTATTATAGCGGAAAATGCACCGCCCGTCAATCGAGGCCCCGCCCACAAAAAATCGTACTTGTTTTGATTGACCAAATCCGCAAGCCGTGGTAAAATAGAGAGAAATATATTGTGGGAGGAATCGCCATGTTGTTTGACAGCGAACTTATTGACATTCAGAAAATCCATGCTTGGGAGCTGTATTCCGAATCGCTCCTGTCCGAGGTACGGCAGGCAAAGGACGAGGGGCGCGATATATCCGAATTTGAAGCCGCCGCAAGGTCGGTCGCCGCGATGCCGAAGAGCGCTTATCGCGAAGATTTGGCGGACATCCTCTTTCGCGCGCTCACGACCGCGCCGATCAGGGCGGACTATCCCTACGTCGAGCCGGACGACCTGTGCGAAATCCGCGCCGCGAGGCCGAAGAACCGCAAAGAATTCTCAAAGCCCGACAAGGCATCCCTCGCGCCGAAGATTCGCGGCGCATGGTACGGGCGCATCGCTGGCTGCCTTCTGGGGAAGCCCGTCGAGGGCTGGCATACGAAGGAACTGCACGAAATGCTTCGGAAGACGGGCAATTTTCCGCTCTTTCGCTATATGACGAGCGCCGATCTCACTTCCATGGGCAAGGATTTCTGCCGTGCGAACGAGGTGGGCCGCACATGGGTGGACAAGTTAGACGGCTGTGCCCCCGTGGATGACGACACGAACTATACCGCGCTCGCCGTGCGCGTGATCGACCGCTTCGGGCGCGATTTCACCCCGCGCAACATGGCGACGGCGTGGGTCGATATGCAGCCGATGAACGCCTACTGCACCGCCGAGCGCCGCGCGTTCAAGAACTTCGTCGCGGGCATCAGGCCGCCGAAATCCGCAACATACAAGAACCCCGACAGGGAGTTTATCGGCGCGCAGATTCGCGGCGACTACTTCGGCTACATCAACCCCGCCTCCCCCGAAGCCGCCGCGGATATGGCATGGCGCGATGCCTGCATATCCCACGTCAAAAACGGCATCTACGGCGAAATGTTCGTCGCCGCGATGCTCGCGGCAGCCGCCGTAACCAGCGACGTGCACGAGGTGCTCCGCGCGGGGCTCGGCGAGATTCCCGAAAAATCGCGGCTTACGGAGGCGATCGAAAGCGTCATTTCCTGGTTCGACGGCGGTGTTTCGCAGGAGGAGGCGTTCCGGCGCATCCACGCATCGTGGGATGAATATCTCGGCTCCGACTGGGTGCACACCATCCCCAACGCGATGATCGTCGCAGCATCCCTTCTCTACGGCGACGGAGACTACACAAAGACGATCTGCATGGCGGTCGAAACGGGCTTTGACACGGACTGCAACGGCGCGACCTGCGGCTCGATCTTCGGCATGATGCACGGCGATGCCGCGATCGGCGAAGAATGGAAGGCGCCCCTGTGCGGGACGCTCGATACCTCCATCTTCGGCGTGAACCGCACGAGCATCGACGATCTCGTAACGCGCACCCTGGGACATATCGAATGAGGATTCGGCTGATCCTGGAATACGACGGCACGAAATACGCGGGCTGGCAGCGGCAGAGCAATGCCGTTTCCGTGCAGCAGAAGGTCGAGGAGGCGCTGTCCGCGCTCACGAAGCGGCAGGTTACCGTTGTGGGCGCGTCGCGGACGGATGCGGGCGTACATGCGCTGGGGCAGGTCGCGCATTTCGATACGGAAAGCCGCATCCCGCCCGAGAAATACGCCTTTGCGCTCAACACGATGCTCCCGCCGGACATCCGCGTCAGGCATTCCGCGCAGGCGGCGGACGATTTTCACGCGCGGTTCATGGCGAAGGGAAAGCTCTACCGCTACCGCATCCTCTCCGCGCCCCACGCGAGCGCATTGGAGCGCAATTTCGCGGCGCACACGATCTATCCGCTCAGCCTCGGGAAGATGCAGCGGGAAGCGCGTTCCATCCTCGGCACGCACGACTTTAAGCCCTTCGCCGCCTCCGGCTCGATCGTGAAGGACACCGTGCGCACGATTACTTCCTGCGAAATCTCGCAGGAAGGGGCGATGTATACGCTTTTCGTGCGCGGGAACGGTTTTTTGTACAACATGGTGCGCATTTTCGCCGGCACGCTGATTCTCGTCGGCGCGGGCAGGCTGGAGGAGGGCGCGATACGGCGCGCGCTCGATTCGGGCAGCCGATTGGATCTCGGCATCACCGCGCCCGCATGCGGGCTCACGCTCATGGAGGTATATTACGATGACTGACAAACTGCGCGCGCGGCTGGGGCTCGGCGTGGTCGTCCTCGCGACGATTTTGACCATGCTTTCCGTTGCGATTCCCGCCGTGAACACGACATATTACACGATCGTGCAGATCGCCCTTTGGATCGTCGCGGCGGCCGTCGTGCTTCCGTTTTATACGAAGCGGCGCGTAGCTTCTATGGACGAATACCTTTGCCCCCAAAAATCCGTTGCGGACGTGAAAGAGACGCTCCGCGGGGAATTGGGGGAAAATGCGGTTATCAAAGGCGATCTCGTATACGCGCAAAACGGCGAGCGCATCGATGCTGTCATGCTTTTCGAGGCGGAACGCTGCACACAGGAGATGACAAAGGCCATGGACGCCGCATTTGCCGCGCGCCTCAAGGAAGCCGTGCCCGATTCCGACAAGCGCAGCATTACCGCCGCGTATCTGCTGTTTGTCGGCGAAGAGAACAAGGCGCTGAACGACTACCTCAAGCTCGGCGGCGCGGAGGCGCATGTCACGGCGGAGGCGACGCGCATCCGCATCGCCTCGGCATTTGTCGCGCCCAAGGGGATGCTCTACGTCGCCCGCCCTTCGGATGGAGAGCACGCGCTCTTCGAAAAGGAAGATGTGCGCATGTCTTCCCTCCTGGCAAGGGCGCTGCGCAAGTAGCCGCGCGCAGCGCGGGATTTACTGAAAGGGCTTATACAGCATGAACACCAAATATCCGCTCGTGCTGGTGCACGGCGTCGCGGTGCGGGACACGTTTTTCATGAAATCTTTCGGATATGTGGACAGGATGCTCCGCATCCAAGGATATACCGTCTACAAAAGCAAGGTCGACGGCTTCGGCACCGTGGAGAACAATGCCGCGATCCTGAAGGCCGAAATCGAGTCCATCCTCGCGGAGACCCATGCAAAAAAAGTGAATATCATCGCCCATTCCAAGGGCGGGTTGGATGCGAGGCATATGCTCGAGCACATGGATATGGCGAAGAGCGTTGCGACGCTTACGACCTTGTGTACGCCCCATACGGGCTCCCCCATCGCCTCGCTTTTCATGCGGCTGCCGAAGTGGATCGCGCGCGTCGTAGCCTTCTTTATAGACGCGATGTTCCGCATCCTCGGAGATAAAAAGCCGGACAGCTACACGGTGTGCCGCGAGCTCATGCGCGTACCCGTTTCGGAGCAGGCGGTCGTAAAGCCCATCCCCGGGGTCTTTTGCCAGAGCTTTTCTTCCGCACTGCGCAAGGGCGACAAGAAGGCGGATTTTCTGATGCAAATCCCATACATGATCTCGCGCCTCGTCGAGAAGACCTCCGATACGGACACGGACGGGCTCGTGCCGAGGGATTCCGCAAGGTTCGGCAAATACAGGGGCGACTGCATAGACGATTCCGCAGGGCACGCGGAGATTGCGGACTTTTTCGTATCCGGGAAAAAGCACGACCGCATTCTCGCCTTTTGGTCGGCGCTGTGTGAAGAATTGGTGGAAATGGGGT
>CAYFRC010000146.1:3883-5173 GCA_964345325.1 uncultured Oscillospiraceae bacterium | reverse complement strand
AAGTTTCTAAGAAATTTCTTAAAAACCCAAATAAAAGCGCACCAAGGGGTTATTTTTTAAAAGATACATAAGTTATCGCAAGACGCAAGAAAGCCGTTTTGTGTGCGCAAACAATACGCAAAAACTAAATATTTCTATCTGCTTCTATCTAGCGTTTCAAAGTTTGAGTATTACAGAAACGAAAAAAGCAAGCTATCTCGTTTCAGATAACTTGCTTTTAATGTTCTCCTAAAATCTAATTATTTACACCTCGCATCGTCTTACTTCTTTGAGTTCTTCTCTATCTCCTTTGTCGTATCTGCTTTTATCTTTGCGTTGGTCTCCACTTCGTATGCGTGCATAACTCCTAGTGCTCTCATTGCGTTGTGCAAACTCTCTCTAGCGATATCCACCTCCTTCTTGCGTCTGTCCTCATCTTCGAGGTCGCCAAAGTTGATTTCCAACTCTGTAACCAAATTGGCTACGTTCTTCATCAGGTTCAAAACCTGAAGCTCATTGATACCACTAACCTTTACCATGCACTCCTTTGCGTTGTTTACTGAATTTGTCATAATCTTATATATTTAAATTGTTACTTTAATAATCGTTACTTAACTCCTAGTGTATTACTTGCAATAAAATGAAAATTGCAACCCTCTTCTCAACTTGCATACGCATTTATCAGCGAGTGAGGAAAACGCTCTCTTCAATAACTTGTTGAGCATTTCAACTCCAATTAATGCAAGTGCTCCAGCAACACCAACTAACTTGTTGATTTTCTTGCCATTGAAAACGCCACTTACTTTGATTCTGAAATTAGCGTTTATCTGCTTTGTTGTATATTCTAAATTCTGTTTCATTGTCGTATATCTTTTTATTGTTAAACTTCTTGTTTCTTGTTTTCGATTGCAAAAGTAACGTATTTATGTTACACCACCAAACATTTTCGAGGAAAAATGTAACTTATTAACGTTACTTAACTAAATACCATTTGTAACGTCATATCCTTTAATTGTTGTTAAGAATTTAACCATATTACGTTACATTTAAAAAGAAAGTATTATCTTTGGATCAGATTTCAAATGTAACGTATTAAATATAGGAATTATGAGATTCAAAGAAACATTAGAAAAGTACGGTATCACCCAAATGGAGTTGGCTGACCGCCTCGGAATTAATCGTGTTTCCGTTTCTCGCCTATTAAGCGAAAAAAACGACATACGATTGTCCACGATTGAAAAGATAGCAAAGGCTATCGGGTGTAATGTTAGCGAGTTGGTTTCTACTGATTAAGAAAAGCAAACACCAAAC
>CAYFRC010000146.1:0-3853 GCA_964345325.1 uncultured Oscillospiraceae bacterium | reverse complement strand
GGGATTGCAAAAGTTATCAGCGTTTAAAGAAGGGCGTGGCGGCTTGTGTTGCTTCGCTCTTCTTTGCGTTCTGTGGGTGCTCTCGTTTAATAGCTTCATTAAATGAGGGTGCAAAGATAGCTTGTGGCCTACCCTTGTGCGCATCGTGTCGCAAGTGCTTCGGCTCTTCTGCTTGCGTGCGTATGCGTGTGCGTGCGTGTGTTCTGCTTCGTTCTGCTTGTGCTCGCCTCATCTGTAAGGTGAGCAAATAGATAGTTATTTTCTCGGGATTTCGCTTCTAAGGGGTTATCCTCGCAAAGTAGTGCAATTTATCATCTGAGAAAAGAAAACCCCTCCAAGCTAAGAAAAACCACGTTTCCGCTCTTTTCGTGTCTTCATTCTCTCTTTTCGCTTGTTTCTTGCACTCTGATAGCCTGTTTTCTCTAAAATTAGAAACTTTTTCGATAAAACTTGGTGCTATCTCAAAACTTTATCGTATCTTTGCACTCGGTAATGGTGCGTTTTCTCTGAAAGTTTGCTACCTTTCAAACGATTTCGTAACATTGCAAACGTGCCTTTGTCGTTTCGTGCGGTTCTGTGCCAGCTTCCAAAAAGCCTCTGTTTGTGTGTTCTGTTTCGCATTATTCGGAGCAAACTCAAAAGAAGCCTATCAGATTGCAATACCGCATCCCCTTAAACATATAGGTGCGAGTGCTCGCCATCTGATTGCGCATTTGGCTTGCATCATAAGGGCGTTGGTGCGCAAATCGTCCTTTTCGTCCTTTGGTGTTATTGTCGGCACATCATCGGACAAAAGCCGATTAAGTTCGGAAAAGTTATTCACTACGGTGAGATAGCTTATAGGGAGCAGTCTTTTTTCCGAGATTGCTCCCTTTTTTCTTTCTGTTTACTCAGTACTTCGTTTTTTCTTGCTTCTTCGTCTGAAAAGTCGTACCTTTGCACTCGGATTCAAAAACTTGTTTTCACCCTGCGTTGGGCGGTTGTGTTTTTGCGGGCACAATTTGGCGAATAATAGTAACCTAAAAACGCCCTTCGCTTCTCTGAAACTCTGATTCCATAACTTTACTATATAATAATTATTTAAGTTTGAAACTTGATTTATAACTCATATTAGTTTTAAATTATTAGCTTTAAAAAGTCAAGAAAGATAGGTATTAAGTTCTACAAGGTAATAAAGATTGTATTTAAGGATAACATTTAAAAAGCGTTCTAAGCAAGCAAAATAAAGATATATAAAGAGTTCCAACTCCAAACGGATACAAGGTGTTTCTTTCATAAGGTGGTGAAGAAATGAGGGAGCGGCTGCCAAACTTTAAAGGGTGTGTTTGTGTTCTGAAATATTCTCTTTTCATTCTGTGTGTGCGTAATAACACTACAAAATAAGTTTCTCAGCCATTTAGGCAGCTCGCTCCCTCTGATTCTTCATTGTTTCACTTCATTCTCTCTTTCTGCGAGTTACTTCTTTCCACTAAGAAAGATTTCATCCTGCTTCAACGTTGCCACCGCTATTGAGCGGTTTAGTATCTTTGCATATATTTCGGTCGTTGTCAGTCTTGCGTGTCCTAACATCTTTGCAACCATTTCCAAAGGTACTTCTGAGTTAAGCATCATCGTGGCAAACGTGTGCCTTGCTACGTGGAAGCATATCCACTTATCAGTTATGCCAGCATCCTTCGCCCAACTTCTCAAATGCTTGTTTGTGTTCGTATTGTTCGGCATTCCGTCAAATACGAGTGCATCGGCTTCGCCCTTGTGCTCTGGTAAGAAAGAAGCCCCGACCTCAGAAAGGTATGCCCTTATCTGTTGTTTCGTCTTCTTCATTGTTATGGCGAAATACTTGCCGTTGTCATCCTCTCGCATTTCGTTCCATCTAAGACTTGTAATATCGCTCCATCGCAAGCCCGTGAAGACTGAAAACAAAAACGCTCTTTTCACGTTCTCGTTTGTGCATCGTGTATTAATCAACGCTTCCACCTCTTCGATTGAAAGGTACTCCCTAGCTTCTTTGTTGTACTTCGGCTTTTCTGTTCCCTTCAACTCGCCTACGGGTGATTTCTCGATTATTCCATCTGTCACCGCTCTAGCCAAAACTATATCAAGCATTTCAAAAAGTCGTGCCTGCGTGTTCTGTGTTATCTGCTTGTGCTTCTTCGTTGTTACTCTTGAAATTGCATCGTGTCGCAAATACGAGATAAAGCCATCAAGCCAAGGCTTATCAATAACGGCAATTTTAATCTGTGCCGTGCGGTATTCGCCTACGTGGTAAGCTAGCATTTCAAGGGAGACGTTTGTCTGCTTTGAAAAAGTCTTTGCTTTGATTAAGTGCTCGATATAATCAGAAAGAAGGACGTTTCTCTTCTTCTTCGGCTCTAAGCCGTGCCCTTGTCTGATTGCATCGGCATTTCTGATTCCTGCCTCTGCTTCTGCCGTGCGCACGATTTCGGTATTACGCATCTTTGCGGCTTCGTCTTCTTCGGGATTCAACACACCTACAGAAAAACGTGTAGCCTTGCCCTTATAACTTGAATAAAGATATAATTGCACGTTACCACTCGGTAACTCTCTCGCTCTGAGTGTTACCTTTCTGTTATCACTTGCGCCAGCCTTGCGCCCTCTCTTCTGTGAAGGTTCGGGCAGTCCATAACCCTTGATAAGGTCTTTCGCCGTCTTGAATAACTTCTTTTTTGCCATAACTTCTATTTTATATGTTCTGTTTCGTGTGCAAAGATACAACTTATTTTTGAAACGTGTGCAATTTATGAGCAATAAAAAGTTATATTTTAGTTATATTAAATGATATTGTGCCGTTCTCGTATCTTTCAGAAAATTAGCCTAAAATCCTAATAACTATCATTTTATATAATATACTATAATATTTCAAAATTAGGGAATTATTTTGGTACGCCTAAATATTTATTTTTCCGTATCTTCTTATATATCAGATATTTAAAACACTCAACCGCTTTCCGTGTGCAAAAAACGTGAATAAAAGTAACCGAAAATAGTTATTTTTAGCGAATTTCACGCCTAACGGGTTATCCCTCGAAAACCTTATAACTTATCATCTGAGACGAGAAAACCGCTCCAGCAAAGGAAATACCGCTCCAGCGTTCTTCGTCTGCTTTGTGCCGTGCTCTCGTTCTGTTTACACTTTGTTTCTGTTTCTGTTTTCTGATTGAAAGAAAATGAGTACCTTTGCAAGCGAAAAGAAGGGGCGTTGTTTCTCGCTTGCCATGAGGATGTGCGAATAATAGTACCACGTTTCAAGCCTCTTCTTTTTACGTAACTATATAATTTTCAAGTATTTATTTGCAAAAGAAAAGCCACCTCGGATATTCATTATCCTTGGTGGCTCGTCTTCTTATATATCTGTATCTTCGTTTATGGCAGCAAACGGAAATACCACTCTATCATCTGTTTTTTATCTGATATTTACAGAAAGGCGCACATTATCGCCAATAATCTTTTGCTATCTTTCTTAGGTCGGCAATATCATCCTTGATGGCAAACAAATTCGCCGTGTTCTTGTTGATTGCTTCCAACTGCTGTAATCCTTGATACTGAATATCTCGCATTTCAGAGATATTGTTATATGTCTGTTCGGCATAGATGCGCAAAAATGAAACATCAACGGCGATAGCCTTACGAACCTCATTACCTTGCTCTTGGGCAATCTGCATCGCATAACCGATACCGATAAGGCTGCTTGCTTGGTCTGCGGTGATAGCTTCGATACCTTTACCCGTTGCCGTCTGCTGAGATTGTGAGCTATCGCCCGTGTAGCCCGTAATCTCAGCCCAATAATCTCTTTTATCAATACTGTAACAGACCTACAAATTCCGATTGAGATTTC
>CAYFRC010000145.1:0-5285 GCA_964345325.1 uncultured Oscillospiraceae bacterium | reverse complement strand
ACATTTGTTTTATTTGTATTTTCTTTTGTTAATATTCAAAAAGCAAATAACTATAAAAATAAAAATCAAAGTTTAAACAATAATTTAAAAATCTTAAAAACAGAAAATAAAAAATTAAGTTCGGAAAAAGAAGAGTTAGATAAAATAATAGCAATCATTGACAAATATCCTGAACTATTTGGCATTAAACAGCTTGAACCTAATGACGTTCTCGATGGAGACGAGTATAGGTTTACATTTTCAAACAGAAAAAAATCCAATAGTTTCATCGGATACAATATTCTTGATTATGGTAGTAAACCTCGTAAGAATGCCACGATGGCACTTAGAGCCGCAAGGCATATTAAAGACCATGTTCTTTGGCAAAATGACATTCGAACCATGATACCGAATCGTTTACAACGTTGGCCTAAATACAGAAAACCATCTAATTTGATAAAAATTTAAAAAGTGCTACAATAGATTCATAAAGTCGGCCCTCCGCGTAGTTTTGCTGCGTGCAGCAATCGGGCTGATTTTTTTGTAGAAAATGTTATAATATAAGCATGGACGACACACCTAGTTGCCCTAAATGCGGCTCAGAAATGAAGAAGCGTATGGCACGTAAGGGCCCAAACGCTGGTAGGTATTTTTATGGGTGTAGTCGATGGCCTAACTGTAATGGAATTATAAATATAAACGGAGATACCTGGACGCCAGGTAGGCCTAACGCACCAAAGCCAAAAGTTCCATATGGCGGCAATGATGACGGAGAAGACTCAGGCGATAACAGGCCATACACTAATATTGCCGCACTTAACTTTCCTATCGAACTAGAAGCAAGACCAAGAGCGAGCGGCTATAAAACCGTATTTATGGACGGTATGGCATTACCGAAGAATTTCTTTGGCATGTTTAATGACGATGATGAATACAGAAAGAGCGTAGAATCTTTTGCAAAATGGAGAATAGATTTTACTCCAAGCGACAATCCTGCGCTTTCAGAAAAAGAAACAACGATTATTTCGGTGATCGAGAAGATTGTGAACCGCGGTAGACTGACGCGTCTCTCCGAAGAGCTAGAAAAGACTATTTTGAAAGCTACAAAGTCTAAAGATGACGGCGATTATGATAAAGAAATAACTCTTGCATCCTTCAAGGATTATCACTTGCCAAATATTCCTAACGAATGGCATGATGGTACAAAACGTGGAGATCTTGACGGTATGACCGCCGAAGAATACTTCTATAAGAATATATTTATAGAGACAGTAGGCGAAGATCACGCAAAAGACGCATTGCCACAAGTATTCTTCAGGAGCCTAGTAATTGATAAGACAGATGTAAACGATGCGATTTTGTCTCAACGCATAGACTTTTTGATTACGCACGAATGCGATGCAATTGCAGTAGAAATAGACGATCCTACTCATTCAAACCATAAACAAAAAGACGATGAGCGTGACGCTATACTCGAGAAGAATGGCCTTTCAGTATACAGAATAGATGCGGAAGATTTAGCGAGCGGAAGCGGCTCAATCTCTGCCCTCACTGAAAAACTCGAAGAAATGTATGAAGATGCTGTAGATGCCGATGAAATATACGAGTCATTAATAGGCATAAAGCTGGCTCATCAATTCCAAATGGTCCTTATCGAGCTAGTGAAACATGGAAAAATAAAATACGGAGAAAAAGCACGTATTGCATTCGAACCCAAGAACATCCCTAACGTTACACAAAAAACACAAAGGACTATTCTGGATGCAGCTTTAAAAGATTTACAAGAATTATCGCATAATATCTGCAAGCTTTATCAAACAACTAGTTACGCCTTTGATGGTCTTCAGATAGTCGATGATAAGGCTGACTACTTGATTACCGTTAACGATAATTACGATTACAAGCAAAATAGCATTATCTACATCCAAGACATAAGCTACCCATTGCCTCTCCAGCAAAATAAATTCCCTAAAATAACTAAGCAAGATTTAGTAGCGGACGAAAAAGCACTCGAATTCGTTTTGAATTATATCTATCGTTTTAAAGATGGATTTAGACCAAACCAGATTGACGGCATTAGGCAAACAATCGAAGGTAATGACTCTATTGTTCTCTTACCTACCGGTTCGGGTAAATCTGTAGTTTATCAGCTTCTGTCGTATATCATGCCCGGCACAGTTATCGTCGTAGATCCAATTACTTCGCTCATAGAAGACCAAGTAGACAACCTAATACGTATGGGTGCCGACAGAGTTCTAGGTATTACTGCTAGCACGCAAAACAAAGGATTTTTGCAACGAGCAATGGAATCCGGCCATTTCAATCTAGTATTTATGTCTCCAGAGCGTCTACAAATCGATGGATTCCGCGAAGCTCTGCGTAAGCTTTGTTCCTGGAGCGTTATTCCGGTATGTGCAATCGATGAAGCTCACTGCGTTTCAGAATGGGGCCACGACTTCAGGACATCCTACCTAAATCTAGCAAATACATGCCGTAACCTACTGAAGACACGCCACGGCTCTCCATGCATTCTAGCCTTAACGGGTACCGCGTCAGAAGCAGTTCTTAGAGATATGGAACGCGATCTTGGTATTAGCGATAGTTACGTAATCCGTCCAGACTCATTCGATAGAAAAGAAATCGAGTTTATCGTCGTCTCCGCTCAATCGAGCATGAAGAATGCCGCACTGGAGCGAATAATAGAGCATGATTTGCCGGCAAAATTCGGTATGGACTTCAACGAGTTCTATGAGCCAAATGGCGACGAAACGATGTCTGGAATTATTTTCTGCCCACACGTAGGTGGCAAGTACGGCATTATGCAAATTTTATCCGACATGGATAGCCTAGGTATTGATACTAAAGAATACTCCGGATCAAGACCGAAGAATAGCCCAATGTCAGATTCCGAATGGGCTAATCATAAGACGACGGTAGCAAAGCAATATAAGGACAACTCATTCCCTCTATTAGCCGCAACTAAATCATTTGGCATGGGTATTGATAAACCAAATATTCGTTACACGATTCATTATGGACTTCCTCAATCTATTGAGTCATATTACCAGGAAGCCGGACGTGCTGGACGCGATCGCGGACAAGCTTACAGCTATGTAATCGTATCAAACGATTATCCAGACCACAACAAACGCCTACTCGGCCCTTCGTCGTCTCTTGTAGATATGAAGAGAAGTATGGATGAGCATAAATGGAGCGGCGATGATGTAGATAGGATGTTGTTCTTCCACACGAATTCCTTTGGCGGTGTCGAAGATGAATTAATGGAAGCAAGAAGCGTCCTAGACAAGATTGGTGATATAGATAAGGCGAGATTTGTAACCATTTCAAGCTTCCAGGGCGACCGAGAAAAAGTCGAAAAAGTCATTTATCGTCTTTCTATCCTAGGCGTGGTTGAAGATTACACGATAGATTTTGCCGCAAACGAGTTCAATATTACGCTAAATGATTTCGATAAAGATGCGATAGTAAAGAACTATGGTGCATATGTTCGCGGATATCAAGACGACGATAACTTCGTAAGAAATGCTGAATCATCGATTGAAGATATTGATGAGGATGATTCTACAGAATTCGTGCTTGCAGCACTAGATGTATTGCTACGAGAATTCGTATACAACATTATTGAGCGTAGCCGTAGAAGTGCGTTCGAGCAACTTCTCGAAGTGACTACAAATGCATCTAAAATTACCGACGAAAAATCGCGTAGCAAAATGGTACGCGAAGAAATTTTGAGATATCTTGGAAATACTCAAGTAGACTTAGTAAAGAAGATCAGCGACAATCCGGGCGATTTGAGCCAAATTAAGCCACTCGTAGACAAGTTATCAACAAAGAAACAACAAGACCTATACGCAGAGGTTGGACGTGCTTTGCAGGCCTATCCGCAACACCCAGGTCTATTGCTTAGCCGTGCGTACATGCGTATCCTCAGCGGCATTGAAGATGTGAATGAAATTGCCGATACAATCTCGGCCGTGATAGGGTTTGGTTCCCAACTTTATCGCATAGATAATAATCAGATTATTACAACCATATCCAACGTTATTAACGTACTTAGTAAAAGCGATAAAAAGAATTATGCTGAACTCGTAAACATTATTTCCCAAGACGAAAAGATAGATGAAGAAATACGAAATGGCATTGAAGAAAAAGTGCCCGATGAGTTTAAGTCGATAGTACTCCTCAATCGTATTAACAAGACAATGACACAATTAAACACCATAGGAAAGGATGACATATGGCAAGCGATATAAAAAGTATCGATGACCAGGCGAAAGTCTTGGTCGATAATATCAAAAAGCTACAAGACGAGATAAAAACATATCAGTCTGGCTACAAGGCTTTCGAAACGGCAAGCGCCGCTCTTGAAGCCCTAGCGAAAACTCAAGGCGGTCTATCCGACTCTCTAGCTAGCAGCCTAAAAACACTGGAAAAGATTGACGCAGTAGCGATTATAAAGCGCATTGATGAGACTACCGACAAGCTCTCAAGCACTGCCTCATCTATCGAAAAATTAGCAAAAGAAATGAATTTAAAAGAAGAAGTAACTGAACTTAAAAAGCAGAACAGCCAAATCGTAAAACAACTTACGTCACTAAGCTCGCGTCTAGACGAGGGCGTAGCTGTTAAAAAGAAGAAATGGTTCGCGTAAAATGATAGCCACCGAAGATGAACCATATATCACGTTATATTGTCAAGAATGCGGCGAAAATTCAATTACTTACGACGCACGTGAGCCTCATATAGATTTTGTCGGCGACTACTATATCTGTGATGATTGTCTCAGAAAAAGAAATCATTGGGAACCTGACCTTTCAAGAACATCCGATGATGATGGATGGGATAACGAATAAATGAGATACGCACGCGAATATAAAAAGATAGTGAGGCGAATAGTAGAATCGGCTGAACTTGAAATTGCGTGGAAAGATCTCGAAAAGATATATGGCACAAAAGCAACAAGACAGCTAAAGGAACTAGCTCCTGCCGATCCTTTATTACTACACGATCTTATGGTCATTTCCAATCTGAATGACGGAAAAACTAGGAAAGAAGTTGAGGAATTACTTCTGTCATATACAAAAAAAGACTGGACTTATGATATGCAAAACTTCGCAAAGACCATCAAAAAAGTAAAAGAGCTGCACTTTAAGCGTATCAAGGAAAGAAAGGAGTAAAATGTCTAGAAAACTCATCTATAAATATCGCAGTGATGGAACCGCCTTACCAAGATACACTTATTGTAAGGTATACAACGACGGCACTCTCGAGGCTGGCGATGGCCG
>CAYFRC010000144.1:1057-5371 GCA_964345325.1 uncultured Oscillospiraceae bacterium | reverse complement strand
TGCTCCAATACGCCGATCTTGAGAAGAAGGTCGAGGACGTTCACAGCTCCTATGAACGCACCGGCAAGGAGCTGAAAGGCGTTGAAGCGCGACTGCGGGAAGTCCAACCGCTTATCAAGAACATCTCCAACTACCAGCGCCTCAAGCCTATGTATGACGCTTTCCAGAAGGCAAAAGATAAGCCGGGTTTCAAGGCAAAGCACGAGGCGGAGCTTGTGATCTTCGAGGCAGCGCGGAGTACACTGCTTGCCATGCAGGGAGATGAAAAACTGCCGAGCTTGAAGACGCTGCAAGCGGAACAGCAGAGACTTCTCGATGAGCAGCAGCGGCTCTACGATGAACGCGCAAAGCTCAAAAAGGAGGCGCGGATCATTGACACCATGAAGGCAAACGTGGATGATTTTCTAAAGCCGAGTACGGAGCATGACCGTGATCAGGTTCGCAAGAATCAACTTGAATAAAGATAAATGCCTGAGCTGATTTATAAAACCAGCTCAGGCATTTTCTGTACGGCTCCATCGGACGATATATTACTGCAAAACGGTCGAATTCATCCGATATTTACGAAACTTACTTGAATTTTAGCTAATGCTGTGCTATAATAAAATGGATCATGTTATACGTTCTGTGCTGAGGTGAAAATTATGAAAGCAAGCTACAAAAAATTGTGGAAACTGCTTGTTGATAAGGAAATGAGCAAGGGCGATCTTCATAAAGCATCAGGGCTTTCTTCAAGCACGATGACTAAGCTCAGGAAGGGTGAGGACGTCTCAATGGAAGCCTTGAGAAAAATCTGCGCTTGCCTCGGTTGCAATATCGGTGACATCGTAGAGTTTGTGGATGACAGTAAACGAAGCCCGGATTCTGCCGTGGAGGAAAAACACTGAACATGGGTAAACAGATTTCAAAGTACGAATATCAAAAGCACGGCTCAGATGGGTTAATGAAACCAATCATTTTCTGCTGCCCGGACGAAGAACGCGAGAGAAATGGTATCAGCTTAAATGTCAGTGTTGCAAAAGAACTTTTCAGCGTAAAACCAATTCGAAGGTCATTTATGCTGCCCAAAATTGTTGATACGATTATTGCGGAGTTACCGAAGAATAGCACTATAAAGGATTTTGATGTGCTATTCAATCCAGATTATCAAATTGATGTTTTGCAGCTTTTGATTGCTGCTTGCAAAAAAAGAGAGTTCTCAATCATATGGTCAGGAACATACAGCAATGGAAAGTTAATATATGCGGAACCTGGTTACGCTGATTTTAAGACATATGATTTAGACAAGTACGATGTGACATGCATCGTCTGATGAGGGAGGCTAACCAACCATGAAATACTCGGATTTGATTTCTTTCCATCCGATAGAGGATGTTATCCAGCTTGTCACAGCTGAAAACAAAGACAAAGCACGCGAATATGTAAAAACCTATGTGATGTCTGATAGCATGGCAGAGAGCTTACAGGCTCCCGTGCTTGATCAGCTTCAAATGGATGAAGTTGTGGACAACAAGGGCGTTTTAATCGTCGGCAACTATGGTACTGGTAAGTCTCACTTGATGAGTGTCATTTCCGCCATTGCAACTGATGCGGGTAATGTACAGTATCTTCAAAACAAGAAATTTGCCGAACAGGTTAAGACCATTGCTGGCAAGTTTGAAGTTCTGCGTATCGAAATCGGCGGCGTTGTAATGCCGCTGTATGACGTCATCATGGGATATGTACAGGATGATTTTGAAAAGCGCGGCATTGATTTTGAAGTGCCGGATTATAAGAGTGTTAAAAGCATCAAGACTGTCCTCAAGGATATGATGATTGCTTTTTCGGAAAAGTATCCGGATAAAGGCTACCTGATTATCGTTGATGAGTTTCTGTCCTATCTGTCTTCTCGAAATGAGCGTGAAATAGTTCTGGATTTGGAGTTTTTCCGTGCGTTGGGTGAGATGTGCTCCAAGTCCCCTCTGCGTGTCATGTTTGGCATGCAGGAGAAGATTTTCGACAATCCGCGCTTTAGCTTTGTTGCTGATACGCTCAAGCATGTCAGTGACCGTTTCACGCAAATGATTATCACGAAAGAAGCAACTTCCTATGTTGTTTCTGAGCGTATCCTCAAGAAAACGCCGGAGCAGAAAGCTCTGATTCGCAACCATCTGGAAAAGTTCTGTGGGCTTTATACTGGCATGTCCTCTCGTCTGGAAGAGTTCGTTGATTTGTTCCCGATTCATCCTTCGTACATAGATGTTTTCAACAAACTGTACTTGATTGAAAACCGTCATATTCTGAAGAATATCTCCACTACTATCAAGGGTATCTTCGACACAACCGTGCCGGAGAACGCGCCGGGAATCATCTCTTTTGATAACTACTGGCCTGCAATCAAATCCAATGGTCTGCTCAAAAGTGATCCTACCATCAGCCGTGTTGTCGGTGCAAGCCAGCAGCTGGAAGATATTATCACCCGCGCATTCCCGAAACCGGCGTATAAACCGATGGCAATGCAGATAATTTATGCGCTCAGTGTTCATCGCCTGACAACAAACGGACTGGATGTACAGTTTGGTATGACGGCAGAGAATCTTAAAGACGATCTATGCCTATATATGCTGATGCCGGAGCAAGATGCCGACTTCCTTCTGTCTGCGGTAAAAGTCACATTGAAAGAAATCATGACAACCGTTTCCGGGCAGTTCATTATCTTCAATGATGCCAACAGCCAGTATTATATCGACGTTGATAAGGTCGTTGACTACGACGAAAAGATTAAGCAAAAAGCGACGCTTCTGACCGATGATGAACTGAACCGTTCTTTCTACGGCGTTGTGTATTCATGACTCGACTGGGACGCCAAGCAATATGTGACCAATTTCAACATCTATGAATACGACCTAAACTGGGATTCACATCATATCTTCCGTGAGGGTTATCTATTTATGGGTCTGCCCGGTGAAAGAAGCACTGCACAACCGGAACGTGACTTTTATATCCACATCATGCCGCCATACGACAATGGTGGTATAAGCGTGCAGAATCTTCCGGACGAAGTGTACCTGTATTTCAAATCCGCTGAGGAATTCCGCGAAATGTTGAGCCTATACGCTTCCGCAAACAGCCTTGCTGCTATGAGCGAAGGCAAAGACAAGGATGCATATCTGAACAAAGCAGCTGCGATCAGCAAGAAGCTGATCCGCTCCCTGAACGAAAACAAGAACACCTGCTTTGATGTGGTTTATAAACGGGAACGCCGTCAGCTCATCGAAGTCCTGAAGGGACGCTATAACCGTGACATGACCTTTAAGGATACTATCGACCTTGCTGCTTCAATATGTTTGGATGCTTACTTCTGCGAGATTTATCCGGATTATCCCGTAATGAAGACTAAAATCACTCGCAAGAACATGGCTGACGCGCTACGTGCGGCATTTGACCATTTCGCAGGCAGAAAGTCTCAGCTTTCTGCGAGCATGCTGCAAAGTTTTGGCGTTTTGGATGGAGATAAGGTTTCCACCAAAAACTCCAAGTATGCCGCTTACTATATCGGTAAACTGAAAGAGCTGCCGCCTCAGGGTGTTATCAACTACTCGGATATCTTTGAAGAGAAGTTTATGGGGCAGTATGTAGATAAACGCTTCAAGCTGAGTTTCATCTTTACTCCGATCATCTTTCTCTCCATGGTTTACGATGGATATGCCGTTATGACGCTGAAGAACGGCAAAGCCTTGACGGCTTCTAATCTGGACGAAGTTCCGAAGACAAGTGTGCTCGACCTTTATGAGTTCAAGTACCTTTCCAGACCTTCCGAAATGGCAATGGCGGAACTGAAAGCACTTTTCAATGTGCTGGATATCAATCCGGCGCTGCTGGATAATCAAGCTACGCGAACAAAAGGCGTAGAAGAGCTTTTGAAGCAAGCGCAGGCAATGAGCAATTCTGCTGTGATTGTTGGCACAAAACTCAGTCAGGATTTCACTCTTTGGGGCGAAGCGCTGGTGCCGCCCGCAAGAGTGGAACATCTGAGAAAGGCTTGCCAGAATGTCCGCGATGAGTTCAGCAACTATCAGGCACGCTTCAATACACCGGCAAAGCTGAACAATTTCAGTCTCACCATGGAGCAGATCGACAAGCTGGCAGAGGATATTTCAGCAATCAAAAAGGTCAGTGAATACCTTGTCTTTAAGAACGGCTGCACGGCGATCGTGTCCTATATGACCGGCATCGAAACCGTTGAGCTCGGTGATGCACTCAAGCATGATATGGAAACCGCCAAGGACGCTTTCCGTGAGATCCGCGACAGCATCTGGAACGGCGAATCCGGCG
>CAYFRC010000144.1:0-1047 GCA_964345325.1 uncultured Oscillospiraceae bacterium | reverse complement strand
AATCCGGCGAGGTAGCTGTGCAGGAAGTCGAGGCAGAGCTTGGTAAGGTCAAGGACAAGTATATCGACCTTTACTACGCGGAGCACAAGAAAAAGAGGCTGGACATCAACGATGCACAGAAACGCGGTAAAATTCAGGAAAGTCGGACACTCCTGACCCTGAAAAAGCTGCGCAGCATTGAAATTCTTTCTGTTGCGAAGCTGACCGATTTAGAAAACGAGCTTTCTGATTTGAAGGTCTGCTATGAGCTGACGCCGGAAGAATTGAAATCCTCGCCGGTATGCCCGCACTGTCACTTCCATCTGGATGATAACGTGAAGCCGGTTTTCGGCAAGCTGGACAACATAGAGATGCGTCTGGATTCCTTGCTTGAAGAATGGACAAAATCCTTGCTCGATACGATTTCTGATCCTATTGTTGAGAGCCAGAAGGAATACCTGAGCGAGGCACAGCAGAAAGCCATTGACGATTTCATTGAGACGAAGGAATTGCCTAAGCGCGTGGATGACTTCTTTGTGAAGGCAATTCAGGCTCTGCTCAAGGGATTTGAACCTGTGGTCGTGAATGCGGACGATCTGGTGGAAAGGCTGACAAAGCTTCCGCCGCTGGATGAGCAAGCATTCCGCAATAAAGTCAGCGAACTGATTTCCGGATATACAAATGGCAAGGATGCAGGCAAGCTGCGAATTATCGTGAAGAAATAAATCATTGCTCTGACGGGAATTGTGCAGATACCGTCTGCACAATTCTCCCGGAGATTTTCAGAAGAGATCGAAAGTGAGGATACAGCTATGGAACCGAGAAAGCTGACCAAAGAGGATATAGATAAGGTACGCAATATTGAAGGCTTCCCCATCGGCACCGATGAGGACATTATCGCGCTGTCTGATGCGCCGTACTACACTGCCTGCCCCAATCCGTTTATCGAGGAATTCATCAAGGAGAACGGTAAGCCTTATGATGAGGCAACGGACGATTATCATCGTGAGCCGGTTGCGGCGGATGTGAGTGAAGGTAAGAATGACCCAATCTATATGGCTCATGCTT
>CAYFRC010000143.1:0-5383 GCA_964345325.1 uncultured Oscillospiraceae bacterium | reverse complement strand
ACCGGCTGGAACGGCACCGGCAAGCGCATCTCCATCAAGGACACGCGCGGCATCATCGACGCGATCCTGAGCGGCGAGATTCTCGAGGCCGATACCAAGACCATCCCGTACTTCAACTTTGCGACTCCCACTGCGCTGACGGGCGTCAACCCCGCCATCCTCGATCCGCGCGACACCTACAAGGATCCCGCAGATTGGGATACGAAGGCGCAGGACCTCGCAGGCCGCTTCATCAAGAACTTCTCCAAGTACGAAGGCAACGAAGAAGGCAAGGCGCTGGTCGCCGCGGGCCCGCAGCTGTAAAACATCCTTTATAAAAAGCTTCCCTCCGCCGTATTCGGCGGAGGGATTTTCTATTTCTCGATGAGGAATTCGGAAAGGGCTGCTGCGTCAAAAGCTTCGAGCGCTGGATGATTCGTGAGCGCTTTCAATACGCGCCAACCGTCTCTATACCCTTTCACGCTTTCTTCCGTCGGCACGAAGCCGAAATCCAAATAAATCTCGCAGGCGAGCCATGTGGTCGTCTGCGAAGGAATCATCGCATGCGTATAGCCGAGCTCCTTCAGCCGCAGCAGGGTACGCGCGATCAGGGGCTTGGAAAGGTGCTTTCCCTGCATGTCCCTACGCACGGCGACCCAGTGCAGCCAGCCCGCGCCGGTCGTATCCTCTCCGAACACGTCGTAAAACGCGGTCGCCGTGGCGACCTTTTTGCCGCTTTCGTCCTGCACGAAGAGCATCCTTTCGGGCAGTTCCGCTTCATGCGGGGCGTAATAGCGGTTCCATGCGGATACGCCTTCTTCAAACGTATGAAATTCCTTCGCGGATTTTTCGATGTCGATCCAGATGTCGCGGTCTCCGTCCCGATAGAAACAGAAGGAATAGCCATCGGGCAACGGCGGCTGAACGATGCCGTCCAGCGTCGCGCGCACAAAGTGCAGCGGGTAGTATTTGATGCGTGGGTCGTGGTTGTCGAATTGCATGGGGACGCCCCCTTTCTTTACGGGGCATTATAGGGCAATTCGACACAAATGTCAACGTCGGAGGCTTGCAAACGGATGGATTTTGCGGTATACTTATCATATCGGCAATTTGCGATTGAAGGGAGCGCGTACACTTGAAAGCGATTGTAAACGGGAAGATTATTACCCCCTGCGGCATCGAGACAGGCAAGGCACTCGTGTTCGACGAGAAGATTCGGGACATTACCGCGCAGGTCGGAAGCGCGGAGGTTATCGACGCGCAAGGTGCGTATGTTTCGCCCGGGCTCGTGGATATGCACATCCACGGCTATATGGGCGAGGATGCGTCCGACGGCAAAATGGAGGGGCTCATCGCGATGGCAGAGGGCATCGCGAAAAACGGCGTGACGAGCTGGCTCCCCACCACCATGACGGTTTCCTATGACGAATTGCGGGCTTCTTTCGCCCTGATTCGCGAACTCATGGGCAATAAGAAACTGAACCCCAAGGGCGCGGAGGTTCTGGGCGTCAATGCGGAGGGGCCGTTCATCAACCCGTCCAAAAAGGGCGCGCAGGCGGAAGACCATATTAAGCCCGCAGATGCCGCATTCCTGAAGGAATATCGGGACATCATCCGCGTGTTCACGGTTGCACCGGAAATGCCGGGTAATTTGGACTGCATCCGCGAGATCGCGCGCGACACGGACATGCTCATCGCCATGGGGCACACCGCAGCCACATACGAGCAGGCGATTGCGGGCATCGCGGCGGGTGTGCGCCACACGACGCACCTTTTCAACGCGCAGACGCCGCTCGTGCACCGGGATCCGGGCGTCGTGGGCGCGGCATTGGGCGACGAAAGGGTCTATACGGAAATCATCGCGGACGCGTTCCACATCCATCCCGCGCTGTTTTCCATCGTCTATCGCTTAAAGGGCGACAAACTCGTTTTAATCACCGACTGCACCCGCGCGGGCGGGCTTCCGGACGGCGAATACACGCTGGGCGGGCAGCCGTTCACCCTCAAGGGAATCCAGTGCCGCATGGCGGACGGCACCATCGCGGGCAGCGTTCTGAAGCTCAATAACGCCGTAAAAAACATGATTACCTATACGAATATCCCGCTGCATGAGATCGTCAAAATGGCGACGCTGAACCCCGCGACCGCGATCAGGGTAAACGACAGAAAGGGCTCCCTCGAAAAGGGGAAGGACGCGGACATCCTGATCGTAAACGAGGCGTTCGATGTATGCGAGACGATTCTCAAAGGCGAGACGATATATAAAAAGGAGGCATGAAGGATTTGGAACTGAAAATCAAGGCGCCGCTCGATCCGAAGTTTAAGCCGATGTCGATCTTGGTTCGGGAGTACAAGGCCAATGTCGCAAAGAGCGAAAACCAGAAGGTTGCGATTTCCATCGCGCGCAACAGGGGCTTTATCTCCACGACCGAGCTGACGATTTTTAAGGACGGCACGGGACACGACGAGGAGAACTGCTTCGTGTTGGAGCGCGTCATCAAGACGCTGCTTTGGATCAAGGGCGGATACAAGATCACCGTCGCCGGCTCCAAGCCCGTGTACGAGCACATCGCAAAGTGCTATCTCGAGGAAAACGGCGCGCGCGCGTTTGACAGAGATTTCATGTCCGGCGTATTCGAGCGCCCGTTCGAGGTGGAATACCTCGAGAACGCCTCGGACGCGCCTGCGACGAACGAAGCTTCCGACGCGATCGGCAGGCACCTTGACGGCTGCCGCATCGGCTTTGACGGGGGCGGAAGCGACAGGAAGGTCTCCGCCGTCATCGACGGGGAGAGCGTGTTCAGCGAAGAAGTTATCTGGCACCCGAAGGAGCACGCGGATTTGGAATACCAGTACGCCGGAATCCTCTCCGCATTCCGCGAAGCCGCATCCAAAATGCCGCGCGTGGACGCGATCGGCGTATCCTCCGCGGGCGTATTCATCGACAACCGCGCGATGGTCTCCTCGCTGTTCAACAAGGTGCCGCGCGACGTGTACGGCGACCGCGTTAAGAACGTCTATCTGGATGCCGCGAAGGAGCTCTCCCAAGAACTCGGCTACGACATCCCGATCGAGGTGTGCAACGACGGCGACGTGACCGCGCTCGCAGGCGCGATGGACCTGAACGATACGGACGTACTGGGCATCGCGATGGGTACCAGCGAAGCGGGCGGCTATGTGGACGACAAGGGCAACATCACCGGCTGGCTGAACGAACTGGCGTTCGTGCCGGTGGACGCGGATAAGGACGCGATGGTCGACGAGTGGTCGGGCGACTACGGCTGCGGCGTGAAGTACTTCTCGCAGGACGGCGTCATCAAGCTCGCGCCCGCCGCAGGCATCGAATTCCCCGAAGGGCTTACGCTCGCGGAGAAACTCAAGCACGTACAGACGCTCCACGCGGAGGGCGATCCGCGCACGCGGGGCATCTACGAGACCATCGGCGTGTATTTCGGCTACCAGATTCCGTACTACGCGATGTTCTATAACATCAAATACGTGCTCATCCTCGGGCGCGTGACGAGCGGAGAAGGCGGACTTATCCTGCTCGAAAAGGCGAGGGAGGTATTGAATACCGAATTCCCCGAGCTTGCAAAGAAGATCAGCCTCGAAATCCCGGATGAAAAGAGCAGAAGGCTCGGCCAGTCCGTGGTCGCAGCTTCGCTGCCGGATTTGGGCTAATTACCCGTTGCCGCCGTTTCCCGACATTTTCTGGAAACGGCAGTCTTTCTTTTTGGGGTACTTTTCACTGCTGCATAATCCATCGCAAATTCGATAGTCCAAACAAAATTGTGGCGGAAACTATTGACAGAAAGTGCCCAACATGTTATACTTTTAACGAACGCTTTAAGAAGCGAATTTCACGAGGAGGGATCTGGCATGAGGAAAACCCTGACACTTTTGGTTGCGCTGTGCATGTTGTTTAGTGTCGGCGCATCCGCCCTTACCGTCTCCGGACCGAACGAGTTCCCCATCGCGGATGAGCCTGTGGAGCTCAAGTTCCTCGCGCGAATCACTGCGGACATCGCGGACTACGCCACGAACGTATGGACGCTCCATATGGAAGACCTGACCGGCGTGCACATCAACTGGGAGACCGTGCCGCAGGCCTCCGAGAAGGAAAAAGTCAACCTGCTGCTCGCGGCGTCCGACCTTCCCGATGTTTTTTTCTCCTGCACGGGCGCGATTCGCCCCACCGCAGAAGTCATTTACGGTGCCAACGGCACCTTCGTCGACCTGAAGCCATTGATCGACGAACACGGCTATTACATCAAGCAGATGTACGAAGCTGTGCCGTATATCGAAGCAGGTATTACCACGCCGACCGGCGCGATTTATTCGCTGCCGCAGGTGAATGAGTGCTTCCACTGCTACTACTCACAGAAAATGTGGATTAACCAAACGTGGCTGGACGCTTTGGGACTTAAGGCTCCGACCACGACCGAGGAATTCAAGCAGGTATTGATCGCATTCCGCGACGGCGACCCGAACGGCAACGGCATCGCGGACGAGGTTCCGCTGGTGGGCGCGATCGCGCAGAACGACTGGCAGGCGCAGATACACGGCTTCCTCATGTGCCCGTTCACCTATACGGATTTGGACGACGGCATCTCCATCGCCGCCGATGGGCAGACGGTGGAACTGTCCTTCACCAAGGACGAGTACCGCGAAGGCCTCAAATACCTGAACGACCTGTACGAGAACGGCCTGATCGCCGAGGCGACCTTCACGCAGAACGGCGACGACCTGAAGACGATGGTTGAATCCGGCGACATCGCGTACATCGGCTGCGTACCCTCCGGCTGGTTTGGAGCCTTCTCCGAGCTCGCGGGCTCGCGCCAGAAGGACTTTACAGCCCTTGAGCCGCTCACCGGTCCGAACGGCGTGTCCCTGTGCGGCTACTTCCCCTATGGCTACGACACAGGTCAGTACGTAATCACCTCTGCCTGCAAGACCCCGGAAGTTGCGATCAAGTGGGCGGACTATCTCTATTCTGAAGACGCCTCCCTGGGCTACATCGAAGCGGGCCGCGAAGGCATCGAGTGGCGCAAGGGCGAAGAGGGCGAATTCGACGTGTGGGGCCGTCAGGCAAAGTGGCGCCGTCTGGATGCCGAAGTTACCTATTCTCAGGCGCAGAACGTGCACTACTATCAGCAGGGGCCGTCCTTCCGCTCGTTCGACTGGCGCGAATCCTGGTACGTGCCGTCGACGCTCGAGGACTACTACGGAACCGGCGGGTATGAGGGCCGTCTCCACAACGAGACCGCGAAGTACGTTTCTCACCACCCGGATAAGGTGTTCCCGCCGCTGTATATGTCCGAGGACGACTCGAACGAAATTACCCGCGTGAAAACCTCCATCAATAACTATCGCGACGAGATGATCACCCAGTTCATCATCGGCA
>CAYFRC010000142.1:0-5425 GCA_964345325.1 uncultured Oscillospiraceae bacterium | reverse complement strand
GTACCTTCTGCGGCATGAGGTGTACGGCATTTCACCGCACGAGCCGGAACACGTCTCGGGAGAGGTGCTTTCCAAAGAGGAGACGTATGGCGGCAAGGCGACGATCGAGAAGATCTCCGTTTCGTTCGATACGCCCGGCGGGAAATACGCCTTTCCCTTTACGCTCGTCGCGCCGACGGGGAAGGGGAAAGCGCCGGTATTCGTGTTTTTCAATTTTCGCCCCGAAGTGCCGGACGAATACTTTCCGGCGGAAGAGATCATAGACAGGGGCTTTGCCGTCGCCATGATCTGCTATAACGACGTGACGACGGACGGCAATACCCGGCAGGGCTATGCGTGGGACGGCATTGCCGCAATGTATCCGCGCGACGAAAAAGTCGGCTGGGGCAAGATCGGCATGTGGGCGTTTGCCGGAAGCCGCGCGCTGGATTTCCTCGAGACGCGCGCGGACATCGACGCGGGGCGCGCGGCGGTCGTCGGGCATTCGCGGCTGGGCAAGACCGCACTGTGGTGCGGCGCGCAGGACGAGCGCTTTTCGATGGTCATCTCCAACGATTCCGGCTGCGCCGGCGCAGCGATTTCGCGCGGCAAGGTCGGGGAGACGATCGAAGACATCACAAAGATGTTCCCGTGCTGGTTCTGCGGCAATTACGGCCATTGGGCGGGCAGGGAAGCGGAAGCGTCGTTCGATCAGCACATGCTGTTGTCGCTCGTCGCGCCCAGGGCGCTGTATGTCGCAAGCGCTTCGGAAGATTCGTGGGCGGACCCCGCGAGCGAATGCTTGGGCTGCGTCGCATCGGAAGATGCGTGGCACATCTTCCGCGTTCCGGGCTTTCTCGCGCCCGACAGGCTGCCCGAGGCGGACGATTCCTATGACGAGGGCAGCATCGGCTACCATCTGCGCAGGGGATCGCATTTCCTGAGCCGCACGGATTGGCTGCACTTCCTCGCCTACCGCGAAAAGCACAATATCTAAAGGGAAACATGGCTGCCGCCTGCCTCGGGCGGCAGCCTTTCCTTGCGCATAAAATTTTTAAAAATGTGATTTTGTTACGCTGTTTCTCCTGTAAATATGATATAATAAAGTATATACTGTGAAAAGGGAGTGCTCGTTATGAAAATTGTCATCGTCGGCGGCTCGGCAGGCGGCGCGACTTGCGCTGCAAGGCTTCGGAGACTGGACGAGAAGGCGGAAATCGTCGTCATAGAGCGCGGCGAACACGTGTCCTATGCCAACTGCGGCCTGCCGTATTATGTGGGCGGCGTCATCGAGGAGAAGAGCGCCCTGCTCGTGCAGACGCCCGACGCTCTGAGAAAAAAGTATCTTCTCGACATCCGCACGAAGAGCGAAGTCGTGCACATCGACAGGGAGAATAAGCGCGTCACCGTAAAAAGCGGCGATGAGGAATATACCGAAGAATACGATACGCTGGTGCTCGCAACCGGCTCCACGCCGCTGCGCCCGAGGATTCCCGGGATCGATTCCCAAAGGATCCACACCCTCTGGACGGTGCCGGATGCGGCTGCCGTCAAGGAGATGGCGGACGAGAGCAAGAGCGCGGTCGTGGTCGGCGGCGGCTTTATCGGTATGGAGGTCGCGGAAAACCTGCTCGAAAAGGGGTTGGACGTGACCATCGTCGATGCGGCGGATCAGATTCTCGCGCCCATGGATTTCGAGATGGCGAAGATTCTGGAGCAGCAGGTGCGGCGCAAGGGCGCGCAGCTGATCCTCTCCGACGGGATTCAGGGCTTTGCGGAGACGGACGGGGGCATTCGCGTCACCCTGGCGAGCGGCAAGGAGCTTACCGCCGACATGGCGGTGCTCAGCATCGGCATCCGCCCCAATACCGCCATCGCGAAGGAAGCGGGAATTACCCTGTCCGACCGCGGCTTCGTGGAAGTGGACGGGCACATGCGCACGAACGACCCCGCGATCTATGCGTGCGGCGACATCACGCGATATAATGACATCGTCCTGGGCGACAGGACGACCGTGCAACTCGCGGGCCCCGCGAACCGGCAGGCGCGCATCGTAGCGGACAACATCGCCGGCATCCCCTCGGTATTCGCCGGAGCGCAGGGAACGTCCGTCGCGCTGATCTTTGGCCTCACCGCGGCGTCCACCGGCGCGAACGAAAAGATGCTCGCACAGAAGGGCCTCAAAAAGGGCGTGGATTACGAGAGCGTGATCCTCACGCAGAACAACCACCCCGGCTACTATCCCGGCGTCGCGCAGATGATTATCAAGCTCATCTTCTCCAAGGACGGCGAGAAGATTTACGGCGCGCAGATCGTCGGCGGAGAGGGCGCGGACAAGCGGCTGGACGTGATCGCGACATCGATACGCCTCGGGGCGACCGTGCGCGACCTGTGCGAACTGGAACTCGCCTACAGCCCCGTGTATTCCTCGCCGAAGGACCCCGTGAACATGGCGGGCTTCGTCGCGTCGAACGTGCTGGACGGCATGGTGCGCTTCTGCGACTGGAAGTGCGACGTGCCGAACGCGCAGATTCTGGACGTGCGCGAGGACGTGGAGCGCATGGCGTATTCGCTCCCGACCGCGATCCCCATGCCGCTCGGCACGGTGCGGCAGAACCTCGACAAACTGAAAAAGGACGCGCCCATCGTCATCTTCTGCGCGATCGGCGCGAGGGCGTACACGGCGGCGCGCATCCTTGCGCAAAACGGCTTTAAGGACGTATACGTCTATCCCGGCGGACTCAGGGTATACCGTGCGACGCACGATGAGGCGAAACCGCTCCGCCCGGAGAAAGCCCCGCCCGCTTCGAAGAAATCGGACGCAAAACCTGCCAAGGTGATCGAACTGAACTGCAGCGGGCTGCAGTGCCCCGGTCCCCTGGTGAACCTCTTTGAAACCGTGAACAAGATGCAGGACGGGGAGACGCTGCGCATCCGCGCAACCGACCCGGGCTTCCCCGTGGACGCGGAGGCGTGGTGCAGGAGGACGGGCAACACCTTCCTCGGCTCCGTCGCCGAGGGCAGCGAATACTCCGTGCTGGTTCAGAAGGGCAAGAGTGCTTCCGCGCCCGATATCGTCGAAGCGGAGGACGCAAACGGCAAGACGATCATCGTCTTTTCCGGCGATTTCGACAAGGTGATGGCGAGCTTCATCATCGCAAACGGCGCTGCCGCGATGGGGCGCAAGGTCACGATGTTCTTCACCTTCTGGGGCCTGACCGCGCTCAGGCGCCCTGAAAAGGTAGCTGTGAAAAAGAACTTTATGGAGAAGATGTTCGCTTTCATGCTGCCGAGGGGCACGAAACAGCTCGGTCTGTCGCGCATGAACATGCTGGGCATGGGCAGCATCATGATGAAAAAGATCATGAAGGACAAGAACGTGGAGACGCTCGAGGGGCTCATGCAGAAGGCAAAGCAAAACGGTGTGCGCCTGCTCGCCTGCTCCATGAGCATGGACGTGATGGGAATCCACAAAGAGGAACTGATCGACGGCGTGCAGGTCGTGGGCGTCGGAACCTATCTCGGCAGCGCCGAGGAGGCAAACGTGAACCTGTTTATGTAAACCCAAAATGCGAAGAGAGGGGCAAAACGCTCCTCTCTTTTTTCGCGCCATCCATCGCAGCCGCGTTACTGCTCTCGCATCGCAAGCTACTCTTCCTCGGTCGGAGCGGATGCCATCATGTACAGCGTTTCTCCGGCTCCGGAATTCGTGAATTCTACAAGCTGTTCCATCGTTACATTATTTTCGTTTATGAACGCATCGAGACGACGCCTAATTTCTCTCGCTTCTTCGATGGTTTCGCAATGAAAGAATATTTCCTCCTCGAATCCTTTCAGTGCGTTGCGGATTTCGTCATCGGTCATAGTTCTTCCTCCTCTTGCCGGCACCGCCGAATCTGTCCTATGGGCAGAAAAACGCCTGCCCATTGTGGGGTTTGGAAAGCATGCCGTTCGTATTCCATGCTCTGCCCTAAAGGGTCGTGGCTGTTTTATTTGATTCACAAAAGAAAAGGGATGACCCCAATCGGAATCATCCCCACAAATGCCCTGTAATTACTTTCCGAAGTACCTCTCGAGCAGGCCCTTGAACGCCTTGCCGTGGCGGGCTTCATCGCGCGCCATCTCGTGCACGGTGTCGTGGATCGCGTCGTAGCCGAGCTCCTTCGCGAGCTTCGCCAAATCGACCTTGCCCTGCGTCGCGCCGTGCTCGGCGTCCACGCGCATGGAAAGGTTCTTCTTGGTGCAGTCGGTCAACACTTCGCCGAGCAGCTCCGCAAACTTCGCGGCGTGCTCCGCCTCTTCATGGGCGGCCTTCTCCCAGTACAGGCCGATTTCGGGATAGCCTTCGCGGTGCGCCACGCGGGACATCGCCAGATACATGCCGACTTCCGCGCACTCGCCGTTGAAGTTCGCGCGCAGGCCTTCGATCACGCGCTCGTCCAAGCCCTTGGCGACGCCGACGACGTGCTCCGCCGCCCAAGACATATCTTCGCTCTTCTTCTCAAACTTGTCCTTGCTCGCTTTGCAGATGGGGCACACTTCGGGCGCCTCCGGTCCTTCGTGAACATAACCGCATACTTTGCAGACCCATTTCATAGTGGTAAAACCTCCGTATAAAATCTATTTTGCACGCGTCATCGCGCATACAACTATTATATACCCGCCAAAACACCCGTCAAACGGCTTTACTGAAACTTATCGTTTCTTCTTTCCGGCGCGGTATTTTTTGACCAAATTCATGATGCGGTCGAACGGGTTGAGGAGTAAATCGAGCGAATGGTCGTGGTTCAGGGTGACCATGATGAGTGCCAGGTACTTGGACATATCCGCTTCGATAAACCACGGCTTTTTGCGGATCTCCTCCGGCAGGTAATTGAGATTCGTGCACATGACGCCGCCGAGCAGCCCCTTCTCATACGCCTCATCGAACTTTTCCACGCCGTTGGTGAAAAAGCAGAACGTCGCCGCGATGAAAATGCGCTTTGCGTGCCGCTTCCCAAGGTCGCTCAGCAGGTCGATCATGCTTTCGCCGGTGGAGATGATATCGTCTGCGACGATGAGATCCTTCCCCGTGACATCGTCGCCGATATAATCGTGCGAGATGATGAGGTTGCGCCCGTTGACGACCTGCGAATAGTCGCGCCGCTTGATGAAAATCCCCAGGTCGAGCTTGAGCATGGTAGAATAGTAGATATTTCGAGAGATCGCGCCCTCGTCGGGGGAGACGACCATCATGTGTTCTTTGTCGATCGTAAGATCCTTCACCCTGCCGAACAGTGCCTTGAGCATCTGATACGTCGGCTGGAAGGATTCAAATCCCATGAGCGGGATGGCGTTTTGCACGCGCGGATCGTGTGCGTCAAAGGTGATGATGTCCGATACGCCCATATCCTGCAGCTCCGGCCGCATGAGGGCGCAGTCCATGGATTCGCGGTTGGTGCGCCTG
>CAYFRC010000141.1:0-5432 GCA_964345325.1 uncultured Oscillospiraceae bacterium | reverse complement strand
CCAAAGTCGATGTGACCGCCCTTTTGGGCACAGTCACATCGACTTTTGTGGGTGTTGCGGGTTACGGCTGCGTTTACGCGAAGCGCCTGAGCCACCCCGCGCCAAAGCGCGCTACTGGAGGCGCTTGCGGATCCAAGCAGAGGCGAGATCGACCAGCACAATCACAACCAAGATGATGATGAGGTAGGTGAGCATCTCATCGAACTGGAACGTCTTGATCGCCTTGTTAATAAGCAGGCCGATACCACCAGCACGGGCCAGTGGAACAGGAATGTTCCCGCTGCGGCCAGCGGAATCGCCAGCCCCCACATGCACACGGCGAGGGAATACAGGTCGAAAATCGTGTCGCCGCCGGCGGCGAAAATGCCGTTGATCACGACCGTGTTGATCGCGCGCCCGATCATGTATATCGCCATGATGATCATCATGCCGATCAAAAGGCGCTGCGCCTCGTCCGTGAGCTTCACGAAGTGCAGCAGCGGCGGCGTGAGCGCGAGCATGAGCAGCATAGATACGGCACCGCTCAGCAGCCCGACGATCGCGACCCTGTCGCCATAGAGCCTGCCGCGCTCGAGGTTGCCCGCGCCGAGCTCGTTGCCGACCAAAATGCCGCCGCCCACGGATATGCCGTTGCACAGGCAGCAGACCAAATCGCGCACCACGGACGCCACGGAATTTGCTGCGGCGGCGTCCGCACCCAAGTGACCCATGAACGCGCTGTAGCTCGAAAAGCCGATGCCCCAAAACAGGCTCGCCCCGATGAGCGGCAGCACGCACTTGCGGAAATCGCGGGTCAATTCGCGGTTTCTGTGGAAGAGCCGCGCCAATTTGGGCTTTATGTATTCCGCACCGCTAAAGATGTAGATGACCCAGAATATTTCGAACACCCGCGAGATGAGCGTTGCGATGGCAGCGCCACGTTCGCCGAGATGAAAGCCGTAGATGAAAGCGGCGTTGAGCACGATGTTTGCCAATACCGTAACGGTGCTGATTCGCGCAGAAATACCCGGATGCTCGGAGACTTTCAGCATCGTGTGATAGCACTGCGAGATGCCCGTCAGAAGGTAGCTCCAACCCGCGATGCGCAGGTAGCGTATGCCGATCTCGATCAAAACAGGCTCGTTGGTTAAAAGGCGCATGAGAGCGTGCGGGAAGAACACGCATGCGACAAAGAAGGCGATGCTCAAAACCCCGGAGCTTCTGAGTGCTATGCAGAAGATGTCGTTAAGCGTAGCCTTGTCGCCCTTGCCCCAGTACTGCGCGCCCAATATCGCGAACGCCGCCATGATCGAGGAGACGGCCATGTTCTGCACGAACTGAATCAGCGCCGCGAGGGATACCGCAGCCATCGTGTTTTGCTCGATCGTCCCGAGCATGAGCGCGTCCGCCGCGGCGACGGCTGCGAGCATGAAGCTCTGAATCGCGATAGGCAGCGTCAGGCGATAGAGTTTTTCCGTGAATTCTCTGTCTTTGAGCCAGTTCATGGGACACCCGCACTTTCTGTCGAAATTTCCTATAGTATAGCGCATCCTCGTTAAATCCATTGTCGATGCGCGATATTTTCTGCGGGAAATTGACAGCTACAAGCAGCCATGGTATAATGCAGGCACTTTGGAAGAGGCAATAGGCAGCGCGTTTCGGCGCATACGGGAGGGGAAACCGATGGATCAGCGAAAACGGCTGGGAGACATTTTGGCGCATAAGAGCGACCACTGCGGCTTTTGGCATGGGGATCCCAACCCCGCAAGTCGGGACTACCTATTCGGAAGCCTCGGCGTAGCGGACGATTTTGCGATGGGGCTGAAGTTGGGCGATACCTGCCGCTGGGTCATGCCGGAGACCCACGGGATGTGGAAGCACCCCGAAGGCAAGCCCATGTTCGATGTATTGGGCGGAAAAGCGCGACACAGCCTCGGGCAGCCGGGCATCTTCGCGGAGTGCGAGGATGTCGCGGAGGTGGAAAAATTCGACTGGCCAGACGCAAGGTACGTGGATTTCACGGAAACTCTCCGCGAGATCGACCGCACGGTCGAGGCGGGGCTGGGCGTGATGTCCGGCACGTGGAGCTGCTTTTTCCACAACGCCTGCGATTTCTTCGGCATGGAAAACTACTTCGTCAAGATGTACACCGATCCCGACGTGGTGGAGGCCGTCACGGAGCACATCGTGCAGTTCTATCTGGATATCAACGAGAAACTCTTTGAAAAGGCGCACGAGAAGATCGACCTGTTCTTCTTCGGAAACGACTTCGGCAGCCAAAGGGACATGCTGATTTCCCCGGAATGCTTTGATCGGTTTGTGATGCCCTATTTTGTCAAATTCACCCAACAGGCGCACAGATTCGGCATGAAGGTGCTGCTGCACTCCTGCGGCTCGATCGAGCGGATCATCCCGAGGCTCATCGATGCGGGGGTCAACGCGCTGCACCCGATTCAGGCGAAGGCGGCGAACATGGATGCAGTCACCCTTTCGAGCAAGTACAACGGCAAAATCGTCTTCGTGGGCGGCGTGGACACGCAGGAGCTCCTGGCGTTCGGAACGCCGCAGCAGGTGCGGGACGAGGTGCGCCGCCTGAAGGACTTGTTCGGCAACAACTATGTGGTTTCGCCCAGCCACGAATCCATACTGCCGGGCGTCACCGTAGAAAACGTGCTGGCAATGGCGAAGGCTGCGGCGGAGTAAAAGCCCGCGATGATTTGATGGAGGATGCAGAATATGTCGATTTTGGATACCCTGCGCGCCAAACGCGCGATCGCGATCGTTCGCGGAATCCCCAAAAAGTACGCCGTCCCGCTCGCGGAGGCGTTTCTTCGGGGCGGAATCTGCATGACGGAATTCACCTTCGACCAGCGCGACAGCGCCACGTGGCGCGAAACGGCGGAAGCGATTTCTGCCGTCGCCGAAGCGTTTGAAGGGAAAATCCATGTCGGCGCCGGCACGGTGCTCACGAGCGAACAGCTCCATATCGCAAAGGACGCAGGCACACAATACATCGTTGCGCCCAACGTGAATCCCGCGCTCATCGAGGAGGCAAAGGCTTTATCCCTCGGCGCGTTTCCGGGCGCACTCACGCCCTCCGAAATCGTTACGGCATATGCGGCAGGCGCGGACGCCGTCAAGCTCTTTCCTGCCGCGAACCTCGGCACGGGGTACGTCAAGGCGGTCTGCGCGCCGCTCGCGCACATCCCGCTCATCGCCGTCGGCGGAATCAACGAGAAGAACGCCGCGGATTGCATCGCGGCAGGCTGCATCGGCGTGGGCGTCGGCGGAAACCTCGTCGACAAAGAGAAAATCGCGCGCGGCGAATGGGACGACATTGCGCGCGCCGCGAAGGCGCTTGCGGATGCTCTGGGCATCTGACGAAAGGATTATATACTACAAACGATAAATATATATTGTTTTCGTACAGTTGAATTCCTATGACTCTTGACGGCAAACAGAGCGCCTGATATAATGAAATCACGATACAAAGGAACGGAGTGCCGATATGAAAAGCATGTACAAGCCCTATATTTTTGCCTGATCCGTAGGAAGCTGCGGTGCACGAGGCTAAGATACTGCATCTGAGCCTGTGTTCGTGTCGCCATTTTCATCGGCTTTCTACGGGTTTTTTATGCCCTTTAAGCGAATGCATAATGGAGGACGCGAATATGTTGAAGGGTTTTGCCTTTTTTCTTGAACAGGGATGGAAGCACGATGAGAAGTACATCCTCTGGTTGTTTTTGCTGCAGATTGTGCATGCGATTACGCCGATATCTTCCGCACTGCTGATCAAACTTGTGATCGATGAACTGAGCGAGTTGGGGAGAGTTGGGTATTTGGCGTTGTATGTCCTTTTCTTTGCGGGATGGATTTGTATATCCGAGATACTGTCCTCTTTCCTGACGAAGGATTGCTTTACGCACAGGTGCCGCGTCGATGCTGCCTTCGGCTTTGAGATGCATCAAAAACTGGCTATGGCGGATTATGAGAGGCTGGAAAGCCCGGAGTTCATCGACATGCAGGCCAAAGCAAAGAAGTTTCTGACCTGCGATTACCACGGCTTTGGATACCTGTTGGATTGCGGGGCATCGATCTTCGGCCAGGTCATCACGATAGCGAGCCTTCTCGCCATCCTCAGTACGATTAGAAGTTGGTTTGTTTTGCTGTTCGCCGTGCTCGCCGTAGCGGCATCCTTGATAGAGAGCAAGGCAATTCAAAAGGCCATGAAACTGTCGATGGAGGTCGTGAAGCACAGCCGCCTTTGGGTGTATTACGGCGAATTGTTTGAACAGCCCAAATGCGGCAAGGAGATACGCATGAACGGCATGATGCATTGGCTGCTCGGAAAAGAAAGGGAAGTTATCGAAAAAGCCATCGACAACATCGCCCGCCAGAACGGCTTCTATATCGAATCCGGCGTCAAAAGGGCGGCTCTTTCCTTCCTGCAAAACGGCATTGCCTATGGCGTGCTGATCTGAAATGTGCTTGCGGGCGGCTTGGGGATAGGTACGTTTTCTATGTGCATCAGCGCACTCACGTCATTTTCCAAGGCGGTGCGCGAGATGACGGATCGCATTACGGAAATTCGCGCGTACGATTTTTACTATGCGCAGCTCGATGCATATTTGCACATTCCGCAGGTGCTTCGGAAAGGAAAGCGATTGCCCGAAGCCGATACTGCACATCGCTTTGAATTCGTCGATGTCGGTTTTCGGTATAGCGGCAGCGAAAACTGGGCACTGCGACACATCAGCATTGTGATCGAACCCGGACAGCGCTTGGCGCTGGTCGGGGAAAACGGTTCCGGAAAATCCACATTCGCAAAACTGCTTTGCCGTTTGTATGCCCCGACGGAGGGGAAGATATTGATGGACGGCATCAACATCCGCGAATACGATTACGATCGGTATCTGGAGCTTTTTTCCGCCGTGTTTCAGGATTTTCAACTCTTTGATTGTTCCCTGCGCGACAATATCCTCCTCGGAAGGGCGATGAACGAGGCTGCACTCGATGAAATCATCGAAAAAGTCGGATTGGCTGAGAAAATCGGCACACTGCCCCGCGGAAAAGACACGACCGTCGGACGCAAATTCGATGAGGAAGGCTTTGAACCTTCGGGAGGCGAAGCGCAAAAAATCGTGCTCGCCCGCGCGCTGTGCAAGGATGCGCCCGTTATTCTGCTCGACGAGCCGACCGCTGCGATGGACCCCAGGGCGGAATATGCGCTGTACAACAAATACAAGGATTTGATCGGGGACAAAACATCCTTGTTCATCTCGCATCGGCTGTCTGCGTGCCGTTTCTGCGACAGGATCGCGGTTCTCCATCAGGGCTCTTTGGCGGAATACGGATCGCATGAAGAACTGATGGCGCTTGGAACGGAATATGCCGAGCTGATAATGTACAATAAGTTGCGCAAAAAGGATGGACACAGTTCACAGGCATCTGAT
>CAYFRC010000140.1:0-5451 GCA_964345325.1 uncultured Oscillospiraceae bacterium | reverse complement strand
ACAGGAGCAAGCGTCCCTTCAACTGCCGCATTTTCCCGCTCGTTCCCGCGAAGACAAAGGACGGTACGTGGTCTGTTCGCATGGACAGGCGTGCGTCGAACCTTTGCCCACTCTGCGGGTACGGCGCAAAGGGGCTGAACCCCCTCTTTGTGCGCGCCGCGAAGGAAGCCGTACGCCTTTTGGCGCAGGAAGAGCCTTATATATCCTTCTTAGAGGAATGGTCGCGCCAGGAGAGGGAGTTCGCCCGGCAGATTGCGCCGCTGTAAGAGGATGAAAAAACGAAGCCCTTTTCGGTTTCTGAAAAGATGCTCCGTTCGTTCGCTGTCTTACTGCTGCGACGCTTTGTTCAGTCTCTTGGCGAGACGGGACTTTTTGCGGTTCGCGGCGTTCTTATGGATAACGCCCTTGCTCGCAGTCCTGTCGATCGCACCGATGGTAGCGCTCAGAAGCTTCGCGTCCGCTTCCCCTGTCGCAAAAGCGGTCTCGAACCTCTTGATGGACGTGCGCATGGCGGTTTTAAGCATGCGGTTCCGAAGGTTCTTCTTTTGATTCACCTTCACACGTTTGATGGCGGATTTGATATTCGGCAAAACATTCACCTCCCGACAACTAATCAACATATGGTATTTTATCACCGAACGAGGGGCGTTGCAAGCAGTTTTTGTTAATTTTCATCCGACGCGCGATTAAGTCATGCGCCTTCGGCGCACAGCGTTCTCATCCGGCGCAAACGATGGCGCGGACAGGATCGGATTCGTCCGCGTCATCGCCAATCTGTTCTCCGCCTTTTGGGGTTGTCCGACTGCTCAACGATTCTTTTTGAAAAGGCGCACGCCGACGAAGCCCAGCACCGCGAACGCGCCAAAGCCGATGCCCATCTGACGCGTGCGCTGCGCCTCGGCGAGCTTTCTGAGATCGTCCATCCCCATCGCAAAACCGCCCGCCGTCGAAAAGCCGACGGTTCCTTCATAGCTGTTATCCGCCAGATTGAAGACTCCCTCCGCGCTGCCCGATTTGATTTTTACGGACTTGGACGTTGCGCCCAATACGCCATAGACGAGCCCGGCAATGGCGACAAGCAAAAGCACGATTGCAATTCCTCTGCGCATGATCAACCCTCCCCGAATATAGAATATGCTCTTTCTGTGTAAATTATAGCAATACCGGGTGTAAAAGTCAAATCCATAAATATGGCGATATCTTGCACGGCACGCCGCGCAAATGCAGGTATGGGGCGCTAAGATAACGCGCAGAAAATACGCGGAATGCAAAATGTTTGTCAACGGTTGCACCGCGGCTCAATTCTGTGGTATACTATATTCTGTTGGTTTTTGTTTCTATAATAGGAGGAGGGTAAATCATGGGAACAAGTATGACTCTGGTTTACGTGATTTCGTTCTTCGCGGTTGCCATCGCAATGGCTTTTGCGATCTATCTTCACCTGTGGGTGAAGAAGCAGCCCATTGAGAACGAGACGATCATCAAGGTTACCGGTCTGATTAAGGCCGGCGCGAACACGTTTATGCGCAAGGAATATTTGATCCTTGCCGCGTTCTCCGTGGTAGTCGGCGGTATCCTGTTTGTTCTTTTGCCCCAGCCGATTTGGAAGGGCGGGGACATCATGAACAACGTGTACATGATCGTCGCCTACTTCGGCGGCACAATCCTTTCTGCAATCGCCGGAAAGATGGGCATTCTCGTTGCCACATCTTCCAACGGCCGTTGTGCCGAGGCTGCGCAAAAGGGCATCGCCCCTGCGTTCCTGATCGGCTTCCGCGGCGGCGCCGTCATGGGCCTTGCGGTCGTTGGCTTCAGCCTGTTTGGCGTTGCGGCGGTTCTGCTTGCGTTCGGCAACAACATCATTTCTTTGGGCTTCTCCTTCGGCGCGAGCTCGTTGGCGCTGTTTGCAAAGGCGGGCGGCGGCATCTTCACCAACACTGCTGACGTTGCTGCGGACCTCACCGGTAAGGTCGAGCTCGGCATCCCCGAGGACGACCCGCGCAACCCCGCCGTCATCGCCGACAACGTAGGCGATAACGTGGGCGACGTAGCCGGTATGGGCGCTGACCTGTTTGACTCCAACGTCGCGGCAATCACCTCTGCGTTGGTTATCGCCTCCTCTCTGGGCGCGGTTACCGGTCTCGCAAATACCGCGATGGTATTCATGTATTCCGCACTCGGCCTGATCGCCTCCATCGTCGGCATCGCAACTGCGCGCATCCCCGAGGGCGACTCCCCCACTAAGGCGCTGAACTATTCCACCTACGTAACTTCCGGCGTATTCCTGGTGCTGACCGCGCTCGTCACCCTGATTTTTAGGGACTTCTCCTGGAGAATCTGGGGCGCTTCCGCCGTGGGTCTTCTGGTCGGCGTGATCATCGGCCTTGCGACCGACTACTTTACCGACGATTCCAAGCCCATCGTTCGAAAGGTCGCGCATGCGTCCAAGTTAGGTTCCGCGTTCACCATCCTTTCGGGCGTTTCCTACGGCTTCCTGTCCGCACTGCCTGCAATGATCGGCATCGGCGTTTCTGCCCTCGTAGCGTATAAGCTTTGCGAGCCCATCGGCGAAGGCTACGCCATGTTCGGTATCGCAATGTCGGCAGTCGGTATGCTTTCCATCGTCGGCACGATCATTTCGAACGACGCCTACGGTCCCATCGTCGATAACGCCCGCGGCCTTGCCGAAATGGGCGACCTCGGCGAAGAAGTTATCGCGATTGCCGACGAATTGGACTCCGCAGGCAACACCGTGAAGGCTGTAACCAAGGGCTTCTCCATCGGCGCGGCGGGACTTACCGTCATCTCCCTGCTCGGTACCTATATGGCAGAGGTCAACGTGGCGCTCGCCGAGGCGGGCAAGGCGATCATCACCGGCTTTGACCTGCTCGATCCCACCGTGTTCTTCGGCCTGTTGGTCGGCGCCGCGATCCCCGCTGTGTTCTCCGCGATGCTGATTCTGGGTGTTGACAAGAACGCGCAGCGCATGGTTGAGGAAATCCACCGCCAGTTCCGCGAGATCGTCGGTCTGCGCGAAGGCGAAGCTTCCCCCGACTATGACAAGTGCATCGACATCGCAACCTCCGGCGCTCTGCGCGAACTGATTCCCGCCGGTCTCGTTGCCATTCTGGCAACCATCGCCGTCGGCTTCATCGGTGGCCCCCACGCAATCGGCGGCTTCCTGATGGGTAACATCACCTCCGGTCTGCTGCTGTCGCTGTTCATGTCCAACGCGGGCGGCCTCTGGGACAACTCCAAGAAATACATCGAATCCGGCGTGGAAGGCGGCAAGGGTTCCGATGCGCATAAGGCAGCGGTTGTCGGCGATACCGTCGGCGATCCCTTCAAGGACACCGCAGGCCCCTCCATCAACACGCAGATCACCGTCGTTTCGCTGGTCGCATCCCTCACCTCTGCGCTGTACGTAGCGTACTCCCTCTTTAAGTAAGAATAGCACCGTACCCAAAGGGACTGCAAACCCCGTTTCGTGGGCGCAGTCCCTTTTCATATGCCATATAGACGATGCATTTTTTGTCAATCGGCACGAAACCATGCAACATAACGGACATGCGTTGCGTCTAAGAAATATCATAAGGCTGGAGGGATGTCTCATGAAGAAAATTTGCACATGGTTAGTTTTGTTTGCGCTACTGTCCGCGATGTTTGCTACGGGCGCTTTTGCCGCCTCGATGGTTACCACGGGCAATGTATACATGCGCTACGGGCCCGGCATCGAGTATGCGCACAGGTTTGTTCTGAAAAAGGGAACGAAGGTCGAAACGCTCGATTCCGACCACGCCACCGACGGCAGGCTTTGGTACAAGGTGAAGGCGAAGGGCAAGACGGGCTGGGTTTCCTCCCGCTATCTGACCGGCGGTGAAACCGTCATTGGCACCGTCAAGATGCGCTCGGGCAACAGCTTCATTCGCACGAAACCCAGCATCTACGCGAAGAAGCTCGGCATCATGTACAAGGGCGATTCCGCCGGCTATATTGATACCGATTACGACAGCCGGGGCGTGCTCTGGTACAAGGTGCAGCTCGACGGAATTACCGGCTGGGTTTCTTCGAAGTATACGAAGAAGGCCGCTTCGCCCGCCACGCAGATCTACGCCAACGGCGATTCCTACATCCGTAAAACGTACGACATCTCTTCCAAGCATCTCGACATCCTGTACAAGGGCGAATCCGCCAAATATCTCGGCGTATCCCGCTATGACAACCGCAGCCCCGCCGTGCTCTGGTACAAGGTAGAGTACTATGGGACGATCGGCTGGGTCTCCTCCAAGTACACCGTGAAGAAACAATCGCGCCTTAGTCCGCAGCCATGACTGCCACGCGCATTATGGCTGCGATTTTATGCCTTAGAGGTAAGAAATACGCCTGCGGTCTGTACGTACACAAACCGCAGGCTTTTCTTATCCCCTCAGTCCTGCGAAAGGAAGCGGTCCACCACCTGCTGGCGGTATTCCTTGGACAGGGACGCGAAGAACGCGGAATAACCTGTCACGCGGACGACGAGATCGGGATGTTTGGACGGGTCGGCATGCGCCTCCAGGAGCGTCTCCTTGGAGAGGCAATTCAGGTTGATGAGCGTGCCACCCATGTGGTTGTGCGCGTGGATTAAGGCTTGAAGTGCCTCAATGCCGCCCTCTTTGGAGAGTATGTTCGTATCGATATCCAGATGCAGCGGCGAAGAATTTCCGTATCCCGGCTGCACTTTGTCGACCGCCGCCGCCTTGAGCGAGGGCGAGAATGTGTTGTAGGAGCGCGCAAACCCCGGGTCGGGCTCATTCGAATGGGAGATGGGGTCGCCGTCGAAGCGACCGTTGGGCGTCGCCGGGAGCTTTGCGCCGTAGGCGTAGATATTGCCGTGGGAGAACATGCCGGGCACGACCGGCAAACGGTATTTGGGCGTTCCGGAGCTCTTACACGCGGCGACAAAGCAGTCGCGGATGCGCAGCGCCCATTTTTCGGCGGGCGAATTCGGGGCGCCGAAGCGGTCGATGTTTTTGAGCATCAGCCGAATGGGTTCGGCGTCCTGCCAGTTGGCATCCAGCGCTTCAAAGAGTGCATCCCACGTGAGCCGCTTTTCGTCCACGACGCGGCGCTCGATCGCGGCGAAGGAATCCGCGACGGTCGCAAGGCCTATGCCGTCGATGTTCAGATCCATGATGTCCACGCCGCCTTGCGAGCAGTCCAGCCCGCGCTCCACGCAGCCGTGCATGAAGGGATTCAGCACAACCTCGGGGCGATTTTGAGCCTTCGATTCGTAGTGGATGTCATACCCGCGCTTGATGCTGTCCCCGATAATGCGCGTGTGGTGTTCAAAGCGCGCAAAGAGCCTTTCCATGCTCCTTTCGCCGCTGCGCAGATCGTCCAGCGCGTATTTGAACGCGAAGGTGAGATTTGCGCGCGTCACGTCCTGCAGGGCGTATTCGCGTCCGGGGA
>CAYFRC010000139.1:0-5513 GCA_964345325.1 uncultured Oscillospiraceae bacterium | reverse complement strand
GCGATCAAGACGCAGGAGGTCATCGACAAGGCGTTGGGCGGCGTGCTGTTTATCGACGAGGCGTATTCCCTGACGAGCCACGGCGGGGACAACGACTTCGGGCAGGAGGCCGTCGATACGCTGCTCAAGGCGATGGAGGACCACAGGGACGACCTCGTCGTGATCGTCGCGGGCTACGACGGGCTGATGGAAGCGTTCATCGCCTCCAACCCGGGGCTCGAATCGCGCTTCAACCGCTTTCTCCACTTCGACGACTACACGCTGGACGAGATGCTCGACATCTTCAAAATGCGCTGCAAAAAGGCGCAGTACGAACTGGGAGAGGGCGCGGAGGCCGCCGTGCGCGAATACATCGAGGACGCGAACACCAATTCCATCTCCTTCGGAAATGCGCGCGGCGTGCGCAACCTCTTTGAAAATCTCCTCGTGCAGCAGTCGAACCGCCTCGCCGCCATGGAGCAGATCACCAAGGAAGACCTCATGACGCTCACGGTGCAGGATGTCGACGCGGCGCGCGGATTGGAGCCCGATTCGGACAAGAAAGAGGGGGAGCCGGATGGTACGCAAGGGGTTTGACAACGACAAGTACCTCAAACTGCAGTCCGAGCACATCAGGGAGCGCATCGCACAGTTCGGCGGGAAGCTCTATCTGGAATTCGGCGGAAAGCTGTTTGACGACTACCACGCCTCCCGCGTGCTGCCGGGTTTTCAGCCCGACAGCAAGGTGCGGATGCTCGCGGAATTGAAGGATCAGGTCGAAATCGTCATCATCGTCAACGCGGACGACATCGAAAAGAAAAAAGTCCGCGCGGATTTGGGCATCAGCTACGAATCGGATGCGCTGCGGCTCATCGATGCCTTTCGCGCGATCGGGCTGTACGTGGGGAGCGTGGTACTCACGCGCTTCAACAAGCAGTCCATGGCGCGCGCCTTTCAGAGGAAGCTGCGCTCGCTCGGCATAGCCGTCTACCGCCACTATACGATCGAGGGATATCCCCACGACATCGCTAAGATCGTCAGCGACGATGGCTTCGGCAAAAACGAATACCTCAAGACGACGAAAAACCTCGTCGTCGTCACCGCGCCCGGCCCGGGCAGCGGCAAGATGGCGACCTGCCTTTCGCAGCTGTATAACGAGCAGAAGAACGGCATCAAGGCGGGTTACGCAAAATTTGAAACGTTCCCGATTTGGAATCTTCCGCTCGAACATCCCGTAAACATCGCCTACGAGGCGGCGACGATCGACCTGCGCGATTTCAACATGCGGGATCTCTTTCACGCGGAGGCGTATGGAACCGAGGCGACCAATTACAACCGCGACATGGAGATTTTCCCCGTCGTCAACGAGATGTTCCGCCGCATCTTCGGCGCTTCGCCGTATAAATCCCCAACGGACATGGGCGTGAACATGGCGGGCTTTTGCATCTTCGACGACGAGGCGGTCAGGGACGCGGCGCGCCGCGAGATTGTGCGCAGGTATTACGAGGTGCTGTGCAACCAATTCAAACGCAGCGAAGAGGATGCGGGCGAAAAGGAGCGGATGCAGCGGCTCATGGCGGGTGCCGGCGTCAAGGTCGAGGACAGAAAGGTCATAAAAGTCGCTTTGCAAAAGGAAAAGGAGACGGATCAGCCCGCCGCCGCGATGGAGCTTCCGGATGGGAAAATCCTATACGGCAGGACGAGTTCGCTGTTGGGGGCATCCGCATCGCTTTTGCTGAACGCGCTCAAGGAACTCGGCGGCGTGCCGCACGAGATAGATGTCATCTCGCCCGACGTCATCGAGCCGATTTGCGATCTCAAGGTGAACCACCTGGGCAACCACAACCCGCGCCTGCACACGGACGAAGTGCTGATCGCGCTTTCCATCTGCGCGACGACGGACGAAAACGCGGAAAAGGCGATGGAGGCGATACGGCTTCTCAAGGGCGCGGAAGTCCATTCGAGCGTGATTCTGTCGCAGGTGGATGAAAAGGTGTTCCGAACGCTCGGCTGCAACCTCACGTGCGAGCCGAAATACCAAACGCATAAGCTCTACCACGCAAACTGATGACGATTTGACGGGGCGGCGTGCGCTTCGCGGACTGCCCCGTCTGTTTTTTCGCCAACCCCCCACCGAAAGGAGCAAACCATGTTCAAAAACACCGATCTCACGCAGGGTTCCGTCACAAAGGGCCTGCTTTCGTACTTCTTTCCGATCCTGTTCGGCGCGGCGTTCCAACAGCTGTATAACACAGTGGACGCGATGGTCGTCGGGAAATTCTTGGGCCCCGTTGCGCTCGCGGCGGTCGGCGGCAGCTCGTCGCATGTGCTGAACCTTCTGATCGGTTTTTTCGGCGGGCTCGCCGGAGGCGCGACCGTGCTTATCGCACAGTATTTCGGTGCGCGTGAACACGCGCACCTCAAAAGCGCGCTGCATACGACGGTGGCGTTTTCGTTCCTCGCCGGCGCGTTCCTGACGGTGTTCGGCATATGGATTGCGCCGCCCTTTCTGCGCTGGATGAAGACGCCTGAGGAGAGCATGCACTATTCCGTTCAGTACGTGCGCATCATCTTCGCGGGCGTGATCCCCGGATTTGTATACAACATGGGCAGCGGCATCCTGCGCGCCATGGGCGATTCCAAAAGGCCGCTGATGTTTCTCATCCTCGCCTGCCTCACGAACATCGTGCTGGACCTGGTGTTTGTCATTGTTCTAAAAATGGAGGTCGCGGGCGTTGCGATCGCTACGGCTCTTTCGCAGGTGTTGAGCGCGATTTTGGTGCTCGCCGCCATGTCCAAGCTCGACCCCGTATACGCCTTCCGTTTTCGCGAAATGCGTTTGCACAAAAACGACGTGCAAAAGATTTTGAGAATCGGCTTCCCCGCCGCCGTCCAAGCCTCCATGTACGGCATTTCTAACCTGCTCATTCAAACGTTCGTCAACGAGCTCGGCACGCTCTCCGTCGCCGCATGGACGGCTACGGGCAAGGTGGACAGCGTGTTTTGGATGATCATGGGTTCCTTCGGCACGACCATTCTGACCTTTGTTGGGCAGAACCTCGGCGCGAAGGAGGAAAAGCGGGCGCACGAAGGCGTAAAGAAATCCCTCGCACTGTCGATCGCCTCCGCGATCGTATTGTCGTTGTTTCTCTTTATCTTCGCGGAGCCTTTGCTCGGCATCTTTACCGACGATCCGGAGGTCATCGCGCGCGGCATCGTGATGATTCGATACCTGTGCCCGCTCTATTTCGTATGGCCGCTCGTCGAAATCTTCGGCGGCGCGCTGCGGGGTGCGGGGGATGCGCTGTACCCCATGCTCATCACCGTCTTCGGAATATGTGCGCTGCGCATCGCGTGGCTGTACATCGCCGTGCCGCTCTTTCCGGGCATCGAGACCATTTGCCTCTCCTACCCCGTAACCTGGGTCGTGACGGGCGGCGCGCTTGTCCTCTATTATGTGAAGCGCGGGCTGAAAAACCGCCTGAACTGAAATCCGCCCACAGAAAAACCGCCCCCATTTGCACGGGAGCGGTTTTTGCTATATTTTTGAAATCGTATGCGGGTATCGGTCAGTCGAGGATAAAGGATTTGATTTCCTCCATGAGCTCGTCGCAGTTGTCCTCATATACCTCGATGGTGATGGGCTTGGACAGATCGAGACTGAAAATCCCAAGGATGGACTTTGCGTCTACCACATGCCTGCCCGAGCGCAGATCCACGTCGTAAGGATACCGATTCACGATAGACACGAACGTCTTCACATTTTCTGCGAGGCTCAGCTTGATATTGACAGACTTCATAGGCAATCTCCTCACCTTTTTTTGTTGTCTATATCATACCCTATCCTTGTTTAGCCTCCGTTGCGAAATGAAGAAGAATCCGATATTTCTTTTTTCTTCGCAAAACAGTCATTCCGCACGCAATTCAATAAATTACTTGTTATTCCTGCACAATCGCCGCGAGCATCACCAAGTCTTCATCGCCCGTGTTTATGACCGCATGCCCGTGTCCGCTGCCGGTGGACAGCACATCGCCCGCGGAGACATCACAAAACGCATCGTCGTCCTGTACGCGCCCCGCGCCCGAAAGGAAGTAGAACAGCTCCGTCTCGCGCTCGTGCACGTGGTAGCCGATGGACGCCCCGGGCGCAAGCGTGATTTTGCTAAAGAGTCGCATGTGGGGCGGAAGGCTCGATGCCAAGGCATCCAGCCGCACGACGCCCTCCCCGCCGCGCATATGCTCGCGCAGCTCCGTCTTTTGTTCGCTTTTTCGCGTAATCATCGCTCATTCCTCCGCGTTCTTCTCGTATAGAATCCGAAGCCCCTTCAGCGTCAACAGCCCGTCGAGCACGTCGATCTCGTCGCTGTCGTCCGCCACGAGCAGCGCAAGACCGCCCGTCGCGATGACCTTCGCATCGGGTCTGCCGATTTCCTCCTTCATTTTGCGCACGAGGTAGCGCACCTGTCCGACGTAGCCGTAAATGATGCCGGACTGCAGGTTTGAAACCGTGTTCTTCCCGATGACATTCGCGGGCTTCGCAAGTTCGATTCTCGGCAGTTTCGAGGTTTGCTCGACGAGTGCCTCCGCCGCAAGCTTCAGCCCCGGGCAGATCGCGCCGCCCAGGAACTCGCCCTTTTCGGAGATCACGCCATACGTCGTCGCCGTGCCGAAATCGATGTAGATGCACGGCCCGCCATAGATGGTGTATGCGGCGACGGCGTTCGCGATGCGGTCGGAACCGAGCTCACGCGGGTTGTCGTACTTGATGTTGATGCCCGTCTTGATGCCCGGGGAAACCATCATGGGCGTCATGCCAAAATAGTTGCGGCACATGTGCTCGATCGTGAAATTGATCGACGGCACGACGGAGGACATCGCAATCCCCGTCACATCCTCTTCCTTCAGCTTGTTGTGGGCAAGCAGGTTGCACAGCAGAATGCCGTATTCGTCGGACGACATACTGCGGTTCGTTGCGATGCGGAAATACCCCTTCATCTCCTCCCCGTCGAACAGGGCGGTCTTGATGTTGGTATTGCCGACATCCATCGTCAAAATCATGCGTTTTCCTCCTCAGGCAATTTTCCGGTCTTCCAAAGTGCCGTCACGATCGGCGCGGATAAGAGCGCCGCAACGACCGCCTCCGCGCCGCCGGCGAGTATCCCCGTGCCGGCGATGAGGGCGACGATCTTCCCCGCGTCCAGATCGGGCACGAGCGAATAAAATAGGAACATGAGTCCCAGATAGAACACTGTGTTCGTAAGCGAGCCGCATGCGGCGGCTATGGGGAGCGCCTTGACGCTGCGCTTTCCCTTTGAGAGCGCCCTGTACACGGCATATGCCACGACCGGCGTCAAAAGGCGCGGCACGTAGCACATCAGAAATGCGTACACGGGCTTTGCCGCGAGCAGCGCCCCTGCAAGCGCGGAAGGCGGCGTTAGCGTCATGCCCAGCATCGCAAGCGCGCTGACCGTGCCAAACGCAAAGCCCAGCAGCAGCCCCGTTCTGATGCCCAACAGCAGCGTTCCCACCAATAC
>CAYFRC010000138.1:0-5567 GCA_964345325.1 uncultured Oscillospiraceae bacterium | reverse complement strand
CGTCGCGGTCGCAGCCGCGCTGTGTTCCATGGTCTTGGGGCACGTGTTCCTGTCCGTCATGCAGGAAACCGTTTCCTCCATGGGCATCGTTTTGAACGTTTGGAGCGTCTATCCCATGGAATGGGGCATTTTGGCCATCGTCGTCGCGATTTCCGTATTGCCCACGCTCTTTTCCATCTTCCGCATGGCAAAGGGCGATACCATCAAATAAAAGAGGCGTTTCCATGAAAAAGGTCATGTGTCTCTTGCTGCTCGCGGCGCTCGGCATTTCGCTGAGCGCCTGCGGGAATGGCAGCGATTCCAAACCGGTAGAGGCGTTCTCCATGCGGTTCACGGATGCGGTTTCGTATGACACCATCAAGGCGCTCGACGAAACCGTCGTCACCATCGTGGGCTATATGGCGACGCTCTCCCCCATCAACGGCAAATATATGTATCTGATGAATATGCCCTACCAGTCCTGCCCGTTCTGCGTGCCGAACACCACGCAGCTCGCCAACACCATGGCGGTCTACGCAAAGGAGGGTGAGAAATTCGCCTTCACCGATCAGGCAATTCGCGTGACAGGCATGCTCCAATTGGGCGACTACACGGACGAGTTCGGCTATTTTTACAACTATCGCATCGTGAACGCGACGTATGAGGAGATCGACCTGACGACGATCTCCGAAAAGTACGGGCTGTGGCAGTCGATCGCGTCCGACGGGATCGTCGCAGACATCAACACCATGTTCGACTATCTGTACTTTGTCTGCTGCTGGCCGGAATACACATTCTCCTTCACGAACGACGACGGTGTGACGGCGGATGTCGCCATGTATCCGGGCGATGTGGTTCGGTACTTAGAGGACGACGGCCCAAACGGCTATGCGAAATACCGCGCTGAGGACTATTTCCCCTCGCTCATCCGGCGCATCAGGGCGATCGGCAAGACGGAGCTTCAGGACCTCGAGGCCATCGTGAACGACGCGAAAGCGCTCGAAGAAAAGGCGCTTTCGGACCTTTCTTCCGGCGAATACACGTATCGCGAAGGCACGGATACCTACATACTTAATAACGCCGACGCCCTCGGCGGGGCGTGGCACGATCTGTACCTGCGCTTTTCCGAGTGGCTCGCCAAATGGGAGATTTGACATAGTAAATCCCCATCTCGCGCATCGACGATTTTATGGATTCGTGCCGCATCGAACCCGGGGAGTGCATTTCTCCATAAAAAGAACGCCGGGCACTCGCTCCGACGTTCCGTTTGAAGGCTGCCTGTAGGCGGCCTTTTTCTATGCCCTTTGCACCGCATCTCTGAACGGAATGAGCACCAGCCCCTGCAGCAGAGCCGCCGCAACGCCGAAATACATGCACCCCTGAATGCCCCACGCATTTTCGAGCGCGCCCATGATCGTTGGCGTGATCGTCTGCCCGAAATATACGCAGAAAATACCGATAGTCGTCGTGAGGAAGGTGTTCTCCGGCGCTTCATCGGACATGCGGCTGAGCATGATCGGAACCGTCGCGCCGCCCAGGAGCGCGCTCAGCGGCGCCGTCACCGCGAGCACGTAAGGGCTCTTCGATGCGTAGCCGACGCCCAACAGCGCCGCCGTCAGAAAGCCCGTCCACTTGACGAGCGGCACGGCGCGGATCGGGAGCGTACCCGTCACCAGCCGCGAAATCGTGACCGCGACCCAGTACACGGAAAGCACCATCGCCCCCATCGCCGCAGCGTCAAACCGCAATTCGTAGTACCTGAACAGCCATGCGCTGATCGTCGCGCACATGATCGTATTAAAGGACATCGCCAGCATGAGGAGGGTGCGCCTGTTGCTTGCGATATAGCCCCAAAGCTCCTTTTTCGTGAGCGGATGCGCATCGCTCGCTTCGATCGCGCCCTTCACGCGCTCCCAGCCCGCGCCGAGGAATGCAAGCGTTACGACGAGCCCCATGCCGCCGACAAAGGTGTATACGCGGTTCCACGCCAAGCCATTCGCGATGAGCCTGTTCGTAACCGGCGCCATGACGATGCCCGCAAAGCCGAACACAGCATGCAGCGTGCAGATCATCTGCGCCTTTCTTTTCCCCGAAAACAAATCCGCCGTGATGGAGGAGCCGAGCTGATCCACGTACCCCAGCGCGATGCCGACCAAAAACGTCATCGCGATGAGCGCCCAAAACGCCGGCGCGAGCCCGATCACGAGCAGGCACACGGCGGACGCGCCCAAGCCGAAGGCGTACAGCTTCGCCTTGGTGAGCCTTCCCATCACGAACATCGCGCTCAGACACGCGATGAGGGAGCCGAAGTTGTACGCCGAATTCATGTAGCCCTTTTGCGCGGATTCCAGCGAATAGTGCCTGATGACCTCCGTCAGCAGCACGCCCTGCGTGTTCGCGTACACCGCCATGTAAAATACGCCCAAGAATACGCCGATTACATACAGCGTTTTATTCCTTCCCAATTTCCGTCACCTCGTCACTTTGCCGAAACGAAGGAAAGCCCCGCTTCTTTCGCCACGGTTTTGATATGGTTCGCCGCCTCGTCGTATTCCGAAGAGTCGCTGAGATGCTCGAGCATCACCGGGACATCGGGAAGTTTCGCGCATTCTTCAAGCAGTGCCCGATGGTCGAACACGCCCCTTCCCACAATTACCTCGTCGATATGCAGCGGCAGATGCCCCGCGGTCACCGCGATGTCCTTGCAATGCACGGAGCGGATGACGTTTGCGAATCGTGCAAAGTACCTGCGCGTGATTTCTGCCGTATTGAGCGTCTTTTCGTAGGAGTTCATCATGTTGCACATGTCTGCATGTACCGCAAAGTGCTCCCTGTCCACTTTTTCCAACAGCCGCGCGGTACTCTCCTCGTCGCACGGGTAGAGATAGGGCATCGGCTCCAGCGTGAAATACGTGTTTTGCGGCTTCGCCGCATCGATGATGCGCTGTGTCGTTTCCACGATGCGCCCAAACGTCTCGTCCGTAAGGTTGTCCGGATGCGGCCCGTCCCATATGGACGAGAGCGAGCCCGCGATGTCCACGCAGCAGCGCGCGCCTATTTTGTCCGCGAGCTGAAGCTGCCCGACGATAAAGCGGATGTTCTCCTCGCCCTTTTCCGCGTCGAGCGGGTTCTTCCACGCGCCCACCTCCGCGAGCACGAGGTCGTGCTTTGCGCAGGTGCGCAACAGCGCGTCTATTGTCTTGCCGTCCGCATCCGCCCCAATGGGGCAATATGCCGCGCCATATCCCTTTTCGACGTGCAGCTCTGCCCATTCCTCAAAATCCCGAAAGTTTCCTACCGGCGCACCCAGTCTCATGTGATCGCCTCCTACTATTTCTATGCGTTTTCGCGAATCACCGCGATACTTCCTCCATTGCGATCTCCTGCCACCGCCAAAGGCGTTTGGGGTCGTGGCGAATGGTCGAAACATCCTTCAGGATGAGTTCGAGCGACAGGCCGTTTTCCTTCGCGCAGGCGATGGTGCGCCTGAGGTCTTCCCGCACGATGTCCTCGTGGAAGGAATCCGTCGCGAGGTATGCGGGCGTCGGCTTGTTGCTCATGACAATTTTCGGGTCCAGCTTTCGCGCGAACGCCTCCCTGTCCGACCACGGGCTGCACGAGATTTTTCGGATATTGGGCAGGCTCATGATGATGTCCAGCCTGTCGTCCATGCGGTCGCAGCAGCCGTAGTAGATGCAGCCGATCTTGTCAAAGACGCGCGCCATATAGTCCACTTCAAATTCCTTCGTAACGGCGGGCGACACGGAGGTGAACAGCTGCGCCAGCCCGAACGACCATGCGTCCTTGGAGAGCGGGTGGTCGTAATCGCAATCGGCGGCGGGAACGTCGTTTCGGAACGTATGCGAGCAGTGGCACATATGGGAATACACGTCCCAGAGCCCCTGTTCGTTCATCTGCTCGATTTCAAGGTTTAAGCCTTTTACGAGCTTTTCCATGAGCGCGTGGATCATCTCGGGCCTGTCGTGCAGCTCGATATAGCACTGCGTGACGCCCATCCAATAGGATATCGTGTCCCATATGCCTAAGTGCAGCACGGCGCCTGTCATCATGAACGGGATGATGCCGTCAAAGAGCATGTGCGCCGCCTCTACGATCTCCTTTTCGCGCGCCCTGTCCAGCGTGATCACGGGCATTTGGATCTTTTCGATGTCCTCATAGCCGTTGATGACGCAATTGATGTGCTGCGACGCCGCGCCGGACTGTGGGTCCTCCTGCAGCCTGTCCACCTGCGACTTCAGCCCCCAGCCGGAATTGGATATCGGGCGCGGGAGTGTGATATAGGGCAAAAACACCCTGTCTGCCGGCATGTGCGCGTGCAGATAGAGATTCTGCCTGAACGCTTCCTCCACGCCGCGCCAATACGGGTCTTCCACGCTACAGATGAGCGACCCGTCCACATCCATTTCTCCCCACGGCAGCTGGTCGCAGAGCACCATGGGGCGCTCCATCTCCGCGTGGTTGAGTTTGAGCCAGAGCCGCTTCGTCTCTTTCTGCTTTTCCGAGAGCGCAAACTGCGCGTATCTCGAAGCCAAATCGCGGAGCACCGCGACATCCCTCTCTCTGAGCGTCATGGCATTCCCTCCCGTTTGCGATGTTCCTGTGCGAGTATTATACACGTTTTTTTCCACGTTTGCAATGAAAGCCGCATCCGTCGCGGATCATTCGTCCCCGTCTGCGACTTCTATGAGCAAAATCCTGCGCGCAAAGCCGCCGTGCTTTTCCGCCTTATCCCTTCTAATCGCCTCAATTTCCTCGATAGAGCTTCCACGGGCGAGCGCTACGGTGCGAATAACCTCCAAAAGATCGGCAAGCTCCTCCATCGATTTGCTCTCCTGATATTCCGCCAGTTCCTCATGCAGCTTTTTGTCGAGCAACGCGAGATATGCCTCCTCGGAAAGCGTTGCGGTAGTGCAGCGCTTCCCGCTCTTTTCGATGATCTCCGGGATGCAGTCGCGAACCAGCTTATTGTACTTGATTACAGGCAAACGGATTCCCCCCCTTCCGCATACAAACGGATTATATCACACGAACGCGCATTTGGCTATCATTCTTATACAAATCCCAAACGTTTCCGCAAAACACCGCTTGACAGAACCATGCGGGCGATGTAGAATTTAGGTAGAATAAATGAAACAGGAGGAATTACGTATGGTCAGCAACATTCCGAACGTCAAGCTCGGCATTGTCGCCGTTTCCCGCGACTGTTTCCCCATCGAGCTTTCCCGTACCCGCAGGGCTGCCGTCGTGGAGGCCTATCGCGCCATCGGCGGCGAGATCGTCGAAATCCAAACCATCATCGAAAACGAGCACGACACGATGAAGGCGCTCAAGGAGCTTCAGGACGCGCAGTGCAACGCGCTCTTCGTGTTCCTCGGCAACTTCGGCCCCGAAGGCCCCGAGACTCTGCTCGCCGAGAAGTTTGACGGCCCCACGATGTTCGCGGCAGCCGCCGAAGAAAACATCCCCGTGCTCTCCGCGAACCGCGGCGACGCGCTGTGCGGCATGCTGAACGCCAGCTACAACCTGAAGCTGCGCGGCGTATGCGCCTATATCCCCGAATACCCGGT